>NZ_JABXEO010000089.1:0-34094 GCF_013372585.1 Myxococcus sp. AM010 | reverse complement strand
CCCCTGCCCCTCTTTCCACCCGCCCCCTCCGGAAGATATGCAGCGGGGAGATGAAGCTCGCCGAGACTGCTCCGCCCCCCGCGCCCGAAGCGCCGCCCCCCGCCCCCCTGTCCCTGGACGAGGTCCGCCGCGTCACCCAGCTCCTGGAGGCTATCAGCGAGGACCGCTTCCTGTTGGCCGGCATCCCCGAGGAGGACCGCATCGCCTTCCTGAGCGCCGCGGGCCGCGTGTTGCACCCGGACCGCGACGCCAAGTCCCGGATGGCGAAGGCGCTGCGCCGCGACCGGAAGAAGACGAAGCGCGAGCACGACCGGGTCATCCGCGCGACCACCGAGATTCGCACCCTGCGCCGCTCCGCCATCTTCACGGTGCCCGCGCTGCCGCCTCCGCCTCCCTCCGAAGCGGGGCCGGAGCGCATCCTCGAGCAGCCCCGCCGCTGCTACGTCTGCAAGGCCGAGTACCGCAAGCTGCACTTCTTCTACGACGCGATGTGCATCGAGTGCGCGGACTACAACTACGCGAAGCGCACCCAGCGCGCCGACCTGAACGGGAAGGTCGCGCTCATCACCGGCGCCCGGGTGAAGATTGGCTTCCAGGCCTCGCTGATGCTGCTGCGCTCCGGCGCGCGCGTCATCGCCACCACGCGCTTCCCCAATGACGCCGCGCAGCGCTACGTCCAGGAGCCGGACTTCGCGGACTGGGCGCACCGGCTGCACATCCACGGGCTGGACCTGCGGCACGCGCCCAGCGTGGAGCTCTTCGCGAAGTACATCGAGCAGACGCACGAGCGCCTGGACATCCTCATCAACAACGCCGCGCAGACGGTGCGCCGGCCCCCGGGCTTCTACGGCCACCTGCTGCCGGGAGAGATGCGCCGCGCGGACGACCTGCCGGCGGCGGCGCGCGCGCTGCTCGCGGGCCATGACGCCTGCGTCGCCACGATGCAGCCGGCCGCCCTGGGCGCGGGCAACGCGGGCGGTTCGGAGCTGGCCACCACCTGGCGCAGCAGCGACCCGGCGCTGGGCATCCACTCCTCCGCCGCGCTGTCCATGCTGCCCTACAACCTGGAGCAGGAGGGTGACGAGCGCGCCCTCTTCCCGCGGGGCCGGCTGGACGCGGACATGCAGCAGGTGGACCTGCGGGACGTGAACTCGTGGCGGCTGCGGCTCGCCGAGGTCCAGACGGCGGAGATGCTGGAGGTCCACCTCATCAACGCGGTGGCGCCCTTCATCCTCGTCGGGAAGCTGAAGCCGCTGATGCTCAGGGACCGCTCATCCCCCGGCCACGTGGTGAACGTCTCCGCGATGGAGGGCAGCTTCTCGCGCGGGACGAAGACGGACAAACACCCGCACACCAACATGGCGAAGGCGGCGCTCAACATGATGACGCTGACCTCCGCGCCGGACTACGCCCGCGACAACATCTACATGAACGCCGTGGACACTGGCTGGGTCACCGACGAGGACCCCGCGCAGCACGCGGAGCGCAAGGTGCAGGAGCTGGACTTCCAGCCACCGCTGGACATCGTCGACGGGGCGGCGCGGGTGGTGGACCCCATCATCGCCTCGGAGAACAGCGGCGAGTACGTCTGGGGCAACTTCTTCAAGGACTACCGTCACACCGCGTGGTGACACGCGGACCGGGGGCGTCATGGCAACCCGCAGTCTCCGCTTCGAGTCGTACGTCGAGGTCACCCCCGCTGAAGCCTGGGCGTGGGTGACGTCGATGAAGGGCATCTCCACGGAGCTGCGCCCGTACCTGCGGATGACGGCGCCCCCGGGCGTGGCGGGGCTCGAGGAGCTGCCCTTCGAGCCGGGCCAGCCGCTGTTCCGCAGCAAGCTGCTGCTGGGCGGCGTGCTGCCGGTGGGCTGGTCCGACCTGACGTTGCGCGAGCTGGAGCCGGGCCGCCGCTTCGTCGAGGAGTCCCCCATGAGCGCGATGCGTCAGTGGCGACATGAGCGCCGCATCGTCGAGGCGCACGCCGGCGTCGACATCATCGACCAGCTCGACTTCGAGCCCCGCTTCGGCGGCCGGCTGACGGAGGCCTTCATCCGGCGCCTCTTCGAGCACCGCCATTCGGTGCTCCGCCGCGCGCTGACACCGTCATTAGGTGGACGGGCGTCCCAGGAAACGCCAGCCTAGGGGGACATGAGCCCCGAAGAACAGTTCCACGTCGAAGTCCTCAAGCTGCTGCTCCAGGTCGCCACCGTCGATGGCCGCGTCGCGCACGCCGAGATTGAGCACATCCTGGACACCGCGCGAGGCATGAGCGTGCCCCTGCAGGAGCTGGCCGCGCTGACGCGCTGTCTGCAGAACAACGAGCCTTTGCCCCCGCCGAACATGGGCATCCTGCGCACCAACCCCTCCGCCGTCATCCGCGAGGCGAAGGCGCTCATCGCCAGCGACGGCAGCGTGCACGCGGCGGAGATCGAGATGCTGCGACAGATTCGGGAGCTGCTCGGCGTCATCAACTGACGCCTCGCGCGCGCTACGACTCGCTCTCCGGAGCCTCCAGCAGCTTGTAGAGCGTCTTGCGGTCCACATCGAGCAGGCGCGCCGCCTCGCTCTTGTTGCCGCCCACGTGCTGGAGCACCTGCGCGGCGTAGCGGCGGGACAGCTCGGCCAGGCTCGGCATGTCGCCCGCCAGGCCCGCCATCTTCGGGGTGGACGCGTCCCCAATCGGCTCCGGGAAGTCCTGGGGGCCCAGGACGCCCGTCACGTTGAGCGCCAGCGCCCGCGCCACCACGTTCTCCAGCTGCCGCACGTTGCCCGGCCAGTCATAGGCCGCCAGACGCGCGTTCGCGTCCGGCGTCACCACCGGCCGCACCCCGCCGCGGGCATGACGTCCGGCGAAGTGCTCCACCAGCGCGGGGATGTCCTCGCTCCGCTCCCGCAGCGACGGCAGGTGCAGGTGCACCACGTCCAGGCGGTACAGCAGGTCCTCGCGGAAGAGGCCTTCGGCCACCCGCGCCTTGAGGTCCTTGTTCGTCGCCGCCACCACGCGCACGTCCACCTTGACGGGGATGCTCTCCCCCACGCGGCGGATTTCGCCCTCCTGCAGCACGCGCAGGAGCTGCGACTGCACCTTCATGCCGACGTCGCCAATCTCATCCAGGAAGAGCGTGCCGCCGCTGGCCTCCTCGAAGACGCCTCGCCGCGCGCCGGACGCGCCGGTGAAGCTGCCCTTCGCGTGGCCGAACAGCTCGCTCTCCATCAGCGATTCGGTAATCGCGCCGCAGTCCACGGGGATGAAGGGCCCGCTCATCCGCGGCGAGCGCTTGTGCAGCGCGCGCGCCACCATCTCCTTCCCCGTGCCCGTCTCGCCCGTAATCAGCACCGGCACGTTGCTGGCCGCCGCGCGCGCCACCTGCTTGTACACCTCCAGCAGCGCCGGGCTGCGGCCCACCATCATCAACGAGCCACGCTCCACCTGCTGGCGCAGCGAGCGGTTCTCCTCCACCAGCCGCTTCTGCTCCAGCGCCCGTCTCGCCACGCGCAGAATCGCGTCCACGTCGAAGGGCTTTGCCAGATAGTCGAAGGCGCCCTGCTGGATGCTGTCCAGCGCGCCCTCGATGTTCCCGAAGGCCGTCACCACCACCACCGGCGTGTCCGGCAGCTGCGCCTTCACCTCTTGGAGCACCTTCAGCCCGTCGCCCGGCTCGGGCATGGCCATGTCCGTGAGGACCAGGTCAAAGGCGCCCTCCGCGATGCGCTCGGTGGCGCGGCGCGGGTCCGGGGCCTGCGTCACCGCGCCCAAGGGGCCCAGCAAGCGCTGGAGCAAATCGCGGGCCTGCGGGTCATCATCCACGACGAGGATGCGGGCTGAGCTCATGTGCCGACCTTGCGTATTCCGGCGGAAGCCGTCGTTGTCTGAGCGCCGCGGGTGCCCGCCGCCGGGCGCACCACGCGGGGGAAGCGCACCACCACGTGCGTTCCTTTTCCATCTTCCGAGCGCACCACCAGCGTACCGCCGTGCGCCTCCACCACGCGCTTGGTGGTGACCAGCCCCAGTCCATGGCCCGGCAGACCGCGCACCTCGGGCGCGCGGAAGAAGGGCTGGAACAGCGAGGCCTGGGTGCCCGGCGCCATGCCGATGCCGTTGTCCACGACCTCCAGCACGGCCATGCCACCCTCGGTGGCCACGCGCACCTTCACGCGGGAGTCGGGCCGGCCCGCCGAGTACTTCACCGCGTTGGTGAGCAGGTTGCGCGCGCTCACCTGCAGCAGCTGTCCGGGGCAGTCCACCGCCACGCCGGGCTCCAGCTCCCGCTCCAGCGCCACGCCCTGCGCCGCCGCCGTCTGCGCCACCTCCAGCAGCACGGTGGTGACGGCCGTGTCCAGCTCACCCACCGTGCTCTCGCCGCGCGTTCCGGCGCGGCAGAAGCGCAGCAGCGCCTCGATGAGCTCGCCCATGCGCACCGCGCTGGACTCACACTGCGCCAGCATCTCCAGCGCGCCCGCGTCGTTCACCGCGCCGGTGCGGCGGATGAGCGTCAGGTAGCCCTTGAGCGGCGCCAGCGGGGAGATGAGGTCATGCGCCACGCGCCGCGTGAAGGCATCCAGCTCCTGGTTGTGCCGGCCCAGCTCCTCCAGCTGGCCCTGGATGATGGCCTCCTGGCGCTTGAGCAGCGAGGTGACGCGCCAACCCACCAGCGACGACAGGAGGATGGCCAGCAGCGTGGCGCCCGCGCCCAGCGCCGTGTTGCGCACGCGCAGGTCGTCCAGCCGGTTCACCAGCCTGCGTGCCTCGGCGGCGTTCTCCTCCTCCAGCGCGCCCCCCAGCGCGTCCAGCTCCGCCGCCAGCGGGCGGATGCGCTCGGCCAGGTGGCGCCGGGCCCGCTCCGCCTCGCGGCGCTGCGAGAAGATGGCCGCCGCGCGCACCTGGTCCGCCAGCCCCTGGCACGCGGCGTTGAAGCGGTACCACAGCGCCTTCTCACCCTGCGGCAGGTTGCGTGTGTACGCCTCCGACGAGGCGCGGATGTCCGCCAAAATCTGCTCCATCACCGCGTCCGCGGCGCGGCGCTCGGCGTCACCCGTGGCGCGGACATGCGCCTCGATGGCGGACTCCAGCGACAGCGCGTCCACGCGGATGCGGCCAATGGAGCCGGCCCGCTCCAGCGCCTCCTGCACCAACCCGTCCACCTGGCTGCCCGTGCGGACCTCCGTCCACAACGTGAAAGCGGTGACGGCCGACAGGAGGACGACCACGAAGAAGAAGCCGGCCCGGTAGCCGCGGATGGGGATGCGGGAGCTCGCCACGCCGTTCCTCTATCACGGGGCCCGCGGCGCGCGTCCGGCGGGACGTCAGGGCGCCGTCGGCGCGACGTTGCCGGCCGCGGGGAGGGCCGCCGGCTGGAGCGGATTGTTCAACCGCCGCCGTGCACGCTCCAGCGCGGACTCGTACCAGACGTCCGACAGCTCCTCGTGCATCTCCTTCAGCTCCTTCAGCTCGTGGACCTCGCGCTCCAGCACCAGCAGCTGGGTGTTGTGCTCCTCCAGCGCGTGCCGGTCCGCCTCGGTGCGCACCAGCTCCTCCAACAGCGCCGCGCGCGCCTGCTCCGCCTCCGCGCGCTCCAGCCGCACCTGCTCCAGCGCCGACTCCTGCTGGGCCAGGCGCAGCGCGAACGCCTCGGCGCGCTCGCGCTCCGCCTCGTACTCGCGACGCCACCGGTCCGCCTCGAGGACCTGGGCCTCCAGCCGCTCGAGCGGAACAGTCGTCGCGCAACCCGTACCCAGGACGGCCAACACTGTCGCGCAACAGAGGAACCGCATGAACCATCTCTCCCACACCATGACCGCGCGACATGCGCGACAAAGGCGCCGGGCCGACACCCTGCAACCAGATGACGCGTGCAGCTTGCTCAAGTGCTCCGTCATCGTCAAAGCAGCAACTGCCTGTCTGGGGAGCCTGCCCCCACTGTCGGAGCTCCAACTGCGGAGTTTCTCCCCACGGACATCCGCGACAGGCACCTGCGCTCCCTCTGACAACGTCCCTGGCACGCCGCCTGCTCAAGCCCTCGCTCGTTGGGACGGCGCAATCTCGCGTCGTCGTTCGTCACCGGAGCTTTTCATGAAGACCGTGTTCGCCGCCGCCCTCCTCGCCGCCGCCACCGCGTTCGCCAACACCCCGGCCCCCGCAGAGCCCGCTGCCGAAACCAAGCCCGCCGCCATCGAAGCCGCGCCCGAGGCCCCCCAGGCCGAAGCGGCGCAGGCCGAGGCCGCCCCCGAGGCCAAGCCCGCCAAGAAGACCAAGAAGCCGGCGAAGAAGGCGACCAAGGCCGCTGTTGACGCCAAGTAATCAAGACTTACAGCTTTATAGCTGGTGCGCGGGGGTGCCTCGTCCAAGGGAGGTACCCCCGTTGTCTTTGCGGGTCCATAAAAACCCACCTCTCCTCGATTTCTGAAACGCCCTCTCGAAATGCCTATCAAGGTCCAGGAAAACCCATCCGGGTCAGGACTTCCGCGCGCCCGTCAATCCGTCCAGTGAACGTGAGATTTGACAGAAACAGAAGAATCCTGCTTAATATGACTTCAGTGAATCACTGACCGTCCCGGACAGGGTCGGAAATCAAACGAGCGCACCAATGATCGAAGCCTTCTCGAAGGTGTCGGAAGCCTCGAAGCTGCTGCTGGAGAAGGGCCTGGGCCCGAGCACCGGCATGGAGGCGCTGAGCATGGTGGGCCACGCGCTGGGCGTGGACCGCGCGTACATCCTGGAGAACCGCGTACAGGGCACCTACGGCCGGTTCATCACCGACATGCGCCACGCCTGGGCGGAGCCGCCCACGCCGTCGCCGCTGGCCAACCCGGTGATGCGGGCCTTCTCCTTCCGCGAGTTCGCGCCGGGCTGGGTGGACATGCTGGAGGCCGGCATGGTGGTGGCGTGTCCCACTCGTGACGCGCCCCCGACGATGAAGGACCTGTTGGAGCGCCAGGGAACGCAGTCCATCCTCCTGTGCCCCATCAATCCCTCCCGGCAGCAGTGGTGGGGCATGGTGGCCTTCGAGGACTGCCGCCGTCCTCGCGCCTGGAAGCCCGAGGAAGTGACGCTGCTCAAGTCCCTGGCGCGCGCGGTGGCGGCGTCCGTCCGACATGGGCAGATGCGCTCCTCCCTGGACCAGGTCCGCAACAGCCTGCGCCAGGCGGTGAGCCGCACGCCGGTGTCCGGACTCTGAACGGCAGGCAGGCGGGGCGCCTGGCGGCTTGCCGGGGGGCAATGCCGACCCGTGCATGAGCGGACATTTCCAGCGCCGGGTTTCTGCTACCCTGGCCGCCCCTTCGCTCACCGCCATGTCCTCAATCGACCCCACCGCGATCAGCCGTCCGCGCTCTTCGGACATCATCAGCGGCTACCACCTCGACAAGCTCGTCGGCAGCGGAGGCATGGGAGAGGTCCACAAGGCCACCCAGCTCTCGCTAGGCCGCACAGTGGCGGTCAAGCTCCTCAACCCCGAGCTGGCGAAGGACCCGTCCTTCATCGCGCGCTTCCAGAAGGAAGCCGCCGCGCTCGCGACCCTGAGCCATCCCCACATCGTCTCCATCGTCGACAAGGGGAAGACGGACACCACGTACTACCTGGTGATGGAGTTCGTGGATGGCCCGTCGCTGCGGGAGCTGATTCGCGAGCCGCAGCTGGACGTCGTGGGCGCGCTGCGGCGCATGCTGCAGATCTGCCGCGCCATTGAGTACGCGCACGGCCGCGGCGTCATCCACCGGGACTTGAAGCCGGAGAACATCCTGCTGGACCAGCAGGCCGGCGGCATCGCCAAGGTGTCGGACTTCGGGCTGGCGTCCTTCCTGGATGACGCCAGCCCGTCCTCGCGCTACGCGCTCACGTCCACGCACATGTCCATGGGCACGCTGTCGTACATGGCGCCCGAGCAGCGCGTGGACGCGAAGAGCGCGGACGCGCGCGCGGACATCTTCTCGCTGGGCGTCATCCTCTATGAGTGGCTCACGGGCGAGGTGCCGCTGGGCACCTTCGACCCGCCGTCGCGGCGCAAGCCGGGGCTGGACGCGCGGCTGGACATCATCGTCACGCGGTGCCTCAAGCCGGACCCGGAGGACCGCTACCCCTCCGTCACCGCGCTCATCGCGGACCTGGAGCTGCTCGTCCCGGGCAGCCTGCCGTCCCTGGCGCCGGTGAAGCTGACGCACCTCCAGCGCGTCCGCCAGGGCGTGCGCAAGGTGGTACGCCTGGCCCTGCAGGCCGCGGCCGTGCTGCTGGTGATGGCGGCGCTGGCCGTGCTGGGCCGGGAGTGGCTGCGCAGCGGGGAGAAGCCCGTGCCGCCGCAGCCAGGGGCCGCGCTGAACGCGGACCTGGGCCCGCCCTCGCCCCGGTCCATGCCGGGCCGGCTGGAGACGGGCTCCGAGAAGCGCACGGTGTCGGTGGGTGACGGGCCGGACGCGCCGTCGCTCCTGGTCGCCGGACGGCCGGTGGAGGCGGAGGAGAAGGCCATCATCTTCCCGCCCGTGGAGGAGCGCTCGCAGTCGCGCGTGGGCCGTGCCCGCGTGGACGTGGTGGGGCTGGACGGCGACATCGCCGTGCTCAGCGCCCGCGTGCGCGCGGACGCGCCGCCGGACACCTGGAAGCGCCGCGGCTACGTGATGCTCTACGGGCCGTCGCTGCAGGCCCCCTCGGCCGCGCTGCTGCTGCAGGGCAGCACGGGCCGCTACGTGGCGCTCATCCACGACGGCGGGGGCGCGCCGCTGCGGCTCGAATGGGCCCTGGGCGAGCGCCGCGGCACCATGCTGGGCCTGGCGTCGCCGGAGGGCGAGGCCGCGCTGGAGCTGCGGGTGGACGCGGACGGCGTCATGCAGGGCTACGTGGGCAAGGGCAAGGACCAGCGCGCCATTGGCGAGCCGCTCAACCTGGGTCCGGGCTGGATGGAGCACTTCGGGGACGCGCCCGTGCCCGCCTTCGGCTGCATCGAAGGCACCTGCCGCGCCGAGGGCTTCGTCTACACCGTGCGGCGCGCGCCGCCCCCGGGGACGACGGCGCCCGTGCCGGTGGCCAAGGCCGTGGTCGCCGCGGTGCCGGCCAAGGCGGTGCCCGCCAAGCGGCCTCCCCCGCCCCCGAAGCGGCAGCCCGCCAGGGGCTCCTCGAAGAGCCCCACGAAGCGGCGGTAGAGCGTCCGGCGGCACGCGCCCCGGACATTCCAGCGCAGGGGAATATGGCCACGGCCAAGGGATTGCACTATCCCTGGCCCCTCCTATGCGCACCATTCGACTCGGCTTCGCCGCGCTCGCACTCGTCACGGCCCTCACGGCCTGCCACCGCTCCACTTCCACGGCGACACCGCGCGTCCTCGAAACCGCCGCGGAGCAGGTGCAGAAGGGCACCCAACAGGCCCGCACGCTCGCGTTCGCGGGCTTCCACGCCCTGCTCGTCGCGGGTGACGCCACGCTGGCGCAGCAGCGCTTCGATGACGCCATTGCCCGCGACGCGGGAGACGTCTACGCGCTGGCCGGCCAGTCGCTGATGGCACGCCGCGCGGGCCGTCCCGACCGCGCGCTGGTGGCGTCGCTGGAGCTGGCGGCGCGGGCGCCCACGCATCCGCTGGCGGCCGTCGCGGCGCGCCACGTGTTGGATTCGGTGGGCACGTCGCGGGCGCTGGACGACGACATCCTCCGCGGCGTGGAGCGGGCGCTGGCGGCGGGCGCGACGGGCGAGGCCGCCTATCTGCTGCGCGGCGCGCGGATGTCGGTGGCCGTGGTGCGCGGCGACGCGGAGGCCCGCGACGCGGCGATGCGGCAGCTGGGCGGCGTGAGCGAAGTCTCGCTGGTGGGGCCCTTCTCGCCCTTCCACGTGCTGGCCTGGGACGAGCAAACGCCCGTGAGCCAGAGTGGTTCGCTGGCGGGCCCCTTCACCAGCGCCTTCGGTCCGCTGCCGGTGCGCACGGTGCGCGCCCCTGACGGGCGGATGGACCTGACGGGCGAGCCCGGCCAGGGCGACCTCTACGTGCAGGCCTTCGACGCGGACGTGACGGAGCCGGGCCTCTACGTGGCCCGCACCGTGAGCGGCACCTCGCACCAGGTGCTGGTGGACGGGGCCCCGCTGATGGAGCGCCGGGCCTGGGAGCGCGCCACCTCCACCGTCACCGCGCGCGCCGTGCAGCTGCCCGCGGGCAAGCACCGCTTCGTCGTGCGTCAGCTCAAGGGCGGCACGTCCGGACTGCTCACCTTCGCCCTGCTGCGCGTGGACGGGCGTCCGTCCGGCGTGCGCTTCAGCGCGGCCACCGGCGCGGCGCCGGCGGCGTGGGGCGGCAAGGTCGAGCGCTCCGACGCGACGCCCGGCGTGTTCCCCACCACGGAGGGCTTGAAGACGGCCCTGCACGAGGAGGCCGGCGAGCTGCTGGCCGTGGTGCTGGCGGTGCGGGACGGACTGCAGCGGGACGCGGACGGCGCGCGGCGGCTGATGGCCTCGGTGGACGCCAACACCCCGGCCCTGCTGTGGCTGCGCGCAGAGGTCGCGTCCGCGGACCGCACCGTGCCTTCCAAGGTGGCGCGCGGCCGGGCCACGCGCGATTTGGAGTCCGTGCTGGCCAAGGACCCGGGCAACGTGGCGGCGCTGCTGCTGCGCGCGGAGCTCTTCCTCGACGAGGGCCAGCCCACCTCCGCCATGGACCTGCTGAAGACGGCGTCCGAGGTGGCCCAGCCCGCCGGCCACCCGGTGTTCATGCTGCGCGCCCGCGCCGCGCTGGCGCTGGAAGTGGAGGCCCTGGCGGAGGAGTCGCTCGCCGCGGCGCTGGAGGCCCAGCCCGGCCTGTGCGAGGCGCTGACGCTCCAGTACAGCCTGGCCCGCCGCCGTGACGCGGCGGCGCGGAGCGACACCCTGGTGGCGTCCCTGGAGGGCTGCCCCGGGACGGTGGTGCGCCAGGCCGAGCACGCGCGCGCGCGCGGCGACATGGAGACGGCGACGAAGCTGTACGGCGAGCTCCAGGCCAGAGACCCCAGCAGCATCAGCCTGGCCAACACGCTGGCCCACCTCTACGTGTCCAAGCGCCGCTTCGACGACGCCACCGCGGTGCTCCAGAAGCTGGCGGCCGTGTGGCCTCGCAGCGCGGAGCTGGTGAAGCGCATGGCGGACGTGCGCGAGTACGCGGGCCAGCCGGCCGAGGCGCTCAAGCTGCGCGAGAAGGCGCTGGCGATGGCGGGCGACGACCTGACGCTGCGCCGCGCCGAGGAGCGCGCGAAGACGGGCCGCGAGCTGCTGCAGGCCTACGCCGTGGACGGCCGCGAGGCCATCCGCGCCTACGAGGCGGAGCCCGTCAGCGGCGGCAGCGCGGCGGCCTTCGTGCTGGACGCGGCGGCGGTGCGCGTCTACCCCGACGGCAGCATCGTCAACCGCATCCACACGGTGCAGAAGGCGCTGGAGCAGTCGGGCGTGCAGGAGATTGCAGAGGTGACGGTGCCGCGCGGCGCGCAGGTGCTGGCGCTGCGCACGCTGAAGGCGGACGGCCGGGTGCTGGAGCCGGAGAACATCGAAGGCAAGGACACCGTGAGCCTGCCCGGCGTGGCCGTGGGGGACTACGTGGAGGTGGAGTACCTGCTCGCGGAGCCCCCGCGCGGCCCCGCGCAGCCGGGCTTCACGGCGTCCGCCTTCTACTTCCAGATTGCCAACCAGCCCAACGCCTGGGTGACGTACACGGTGGTGGCGCCCAAGGGCGTGGGCATGAAGGTGGACGCCCACGGGATGAAGGTGCCGGAGCCCAAGGTGGACGGCGACCTGGAGGTGTTCCACTTCGAGACGCGCCGCGTGCCGCCGTTCATCCCCGAGCCGGACGCGCCGCCCTCCGCCAACGAGTACCTGCCCTTCGTCATCGTGGGCGCGGGCGCCACGGGCAACGAGGCCCTGGTGAAGCTCTACGGCGACGCCTTCCAGGAGCGCTGGCTGCGCACGGCGGAGGTGGACGCCTTCGCGCGCAAGGCGGCGGAGGGCAAGTCGGGCCTGGACGCGGTGAAGGCGCTGCACGCCGCGGTGATGCAGCGCTTCTCCGGCCGGGACGCGAGCCTGAGCCAGACGGCGGCGTCCACGGTGGCCCAGGACCGGGGCAGCCGGCTGACGGTGATGAAGGCCGGCCTGGACGCGCTGGGCATTCCCTCGCGGGTGGTGGCGGTGCGGACCTTCAACACGGACCCGTCGGCCTACACCTTCCCCCAGGACGCGCTGCTGCCCTACGCGGCGCTGCGCGTGGAGGTGCCCGGCACCGAGCCGGTGTGGGTGGACACGTCCGTGCGTTATGGCCCCTTCGGCGAGCTGCCGGAGCTGGCCATGGGCGGCCAGGAGGCGTGGCTGCTGCCCGAGCCCGGCCGCCCGCTGCAGAAGGTGCAGACGCCGCCCATGAAGGAAGTCCCCGGCAAGGAAGTGAAGCTGGCGCTGAAGCTCGCCGAGGACGGCACGCTCAGCGGACAGGGCGAGGAGACGTACTCCGGCTTCGAGGCGGCGCAGATCGCCGAGGCGTTCAACCAGCTGTCGGCGGAGAGCCGCAACCAGGCGCTCCAGGGCGCGGTGGCGCGGTACTTCGGCGGCGCGTCGCTGTCGAGCGTGAAGCTGGAGCACCAGGAGCAGGTGGGCGCGCCCTTCGTGCTGCGCTACGAGTTCACCGTGCCGCGCTTCGGGCGGATGGAGGGCGGTCAGCGGATGGCGCTGGGGCCCCTCACCTTCCCCGCGCAGCTCGGCCGGCGCTTCGTGCAGCTGAGCACGCGCCGCACGCCGCTCTACATCGACACCACCGAGGCCAGCCGCACGCAGGTGACGCTGTCCATGCCCAAGGGCTGGAAGCTCACCGACCCCCAGGCGTCACTCCAGGCGGAGAACGCGTTTGGCCGCTTCACCCGCTCGGAGAAGCAGGACGGTTCGACGCTCAGCGTCACCGAGTCGCTGCGCGTGCCGCGCAACCGCGTCATGCCCGACCAGTACGAGCTGTTCTCCGGCTTCACCGGGGACGTGGACCTCATCCAGACGCGGGAGCTGGTCCTGGTGAAGCCCTAGCCAGGGGATGAATAAAGCCGGACGGCGCCGCGTCTTTTCTCCACACCGGCCCCGCACTGGGGGATTCCCAGGGGGGCCGGTGGCAGCACCTGTCTGGTAACCCACGGAGATGACGCGATGACTCCTCGATGGTGGGCTTGTCTGGTGACCTTGCTGGCGGCGCCCATGGCTCATGCGCAGACCGCGCCGGTCCCCGCGTCAGAGCCTGGATATTCCGAATACGCGTACGACGACACGGAGTTCGAGGACGAGGACACGGCGCCCATGGCGCCCTTCGCCCCGCCGCAGCTCCCCGCGGAGAACACCTCGGCCCGGCCCTTCGCGGGCGCCGTCTGGGCCTCCGGCCACTGGTACTGGGACGGCAACGAGTGGCGCTTCAACGCCGGCACCTGGCTGGCGCCCATGGACGGCTACCGGTTCATCAACGGCTACTGGGAGCCGGACGGCCGGATGTGGCGGTGGGTGTCCGGCGGCTGGGCCCGGCATGACTCCCCGGTGGTGGAGATTCCCATCGCCGTGGCGAGCGAGGAGCTGACCACGCAGCAGGCGCCTCCGCCGCTCCGCGTCGAGCACGCGCCGGCACCGCCAGCCCCCTCCTACGTCTGGACGCCCGGCTACTGGTACTGGGCTGGCGCCAACTACGTGTGGGTGGGTGGAATGTGGGCCGCCCCGCCCCGTCCTGGGCTCGTCTATGTGTCGTCCCGCTGGATGCGCCGCGGGCCGTCCTGGTACTTCTCCGCTGGCGGCTGGGCCAACCGCGGCTCGGTGCGTGTCACGGTGCCCGTCTACCGCCACGCGCACGTCACCGTGGCGCGCCGGCACCCGCACTACTTCACGCACACCTGGCGGCGCTACCCGGCCGTGCGCCACCACGTCTACCGCCCCGGGTACAACTACCGGCGCGGCCCCAGCCCGGTGCGTCACCACTACCGCGGCAACAACGGCAACCGCCGGGGCAACGGCAACTACCACCGGGCGTCGCCGGGTGGCCGGAACGGCGGGCAGCACGGCGGAGGGCACCGCCGCGGCGACGGTGGACGCCGCGGTGGCCGGGACTGACGCCTCACGGCGCGCTCAGGGAGGCAACCCCACCCCGAGCGCGTCCCGGAGGATGGCCGCCGCGTGCCGCTACTGCGCGCCAGCGGCCTCCGCCTCGCGGAAGATGGCCACGACGGGCTCGCCGTCCTCGCCCACGGAGCCGCGGTACATGCCGGCGGAGTTGAAGGGCATGGCCACGTTGCCCTCGCGGTCCATGGCGATGACGCCGCCCTCGCCGCCGGCCTTCACCAGCACGTCGTTGATGACGACGTCGGCGGCCTCCGACAACGGCACGTTCTGGTATTCCACGCGGGCGCAGATGTCGCGCGCCACGGTGTAGCGGATGAAGAACTCGCCATGGCCGGTGGCGGACACGGCGCAGCGCGGGTCCGCGTACGTCCCCGCGCCGATGATGGGCGCATCCCCCACGCGGCCGTAGCGCTTGTTCGTCATGCCCCCCGTGGACGTGGCCGCGGCCAGCGAGCCCGTCTTGTCCAAGGCCACCGCGCCCACGGTGCCGAACTTGTGGTCCCCGCTCACCGGGTCATACCCCGCCGGGAGCGAGGAGGACGGCTGCTGCCGCGAGCGCTCCTTCTCCAGCGCGCGCTGGAGGCCCTGCCAGCGGTCCTCCGTGTAGAAGTACTTCGGGTCCACCAGCGCCACGCCCCGCGACTTCGCGAAGGCCTCCGCGCCCTCCCCCACCATCATCACGTGCGGCGACTGCTCCATGACGAGCCGCGCCAGCGCGAGGGGGTTCCTCACGCGCCGCACGCCCGCCACGGCGCCCGCCTTGCGCGTCGTGCCGTCCATGATGGCGGCGTCCAACTCGTTGACGCCGTCGTGCGTGAAGACGGCGCCCTTGCCCGCGTTGAAATACGGAGAGTCCTCCAGGATGCGGACCGCGGCGCTCACGGCATCCAGCGCGGAGCCGCCACCGGCCAGCACCGCGTGTCCCGCCTGGAGCGCCTGGGTCAGCGCGGCCCGGACCTCGGCCTCGCGCTCCGGGGAGAGGTTCTCCCGGGAGATGACCCCCGCGCCGCCGTGAATGACCAGCCCCCACTTCGGCTTGGGCGCTGGCGCGTCATGCGAGGTCGGCTGCTCGCTGTCGGTACGAGCAACCCCGGTACGGGTGGCACAGCCCATGGGCGAAAGCAGCATCACTGCACCCAGGATGAGCGCGCGGCGGAGGGGAACGGAAGCGGCGGACATTCGAGAGACCTCCAGAGCGCTCCGTCGGTAGCACGCCCTCCAGGGAGGCACAACGCGGGGCCCAGGGAGAATGCACAGTGTCGAGACGACAGACCGTTCCGACACAGCGAGGTGAGCGCGATGAAGAAGCTGAGAGGGTTGCGAGTGGCCGTGCTCGCGGCGGATGGCTTCGAACAGGTGGAGCTGACAGCGCCCGTGAAGAAGCTGGAGCGTCAGGGCGCCGAGGTGACGATTGTGTCCCCCCACAAAGGCCGCATCCGCGGGATGAACCTCCTGGTTCCGGGGAAGAAAATCGCCGTGGACGCGTCCCTGCGCGAGGTGAAGGCGGCGGACTTCGACGCGGTCCTGCTGCCTGGCGGTTTCGTGAACCCGGACCTGCTGCGGCAGAGCGCGCTCGCCCTGGACTTCGTGCGGGACGCCGACGCACTGGACCTGCCCATCGCCGTCATCTGCCATGGCCCCTGGGTCCTGATTTCGGCGGGCCTCGTGGAGGGTCGGGCGCTGGCCGCGTGGCCGGGCATCCGCGACGACGTGCGCAACGCGGGAGGCCGGTGGGTGGAAGAGCCGGTGATGCGCGATGGCAACTGGGTCTCCAGCCCGGGACCACGACAGATGTTCGCGTTCATCAAGGGCATGGTGGAGCTCTTCGCGGAGAAGATGCCGGAGGTCTCCGCTCGCGCGCCGCTGGTGCCCGTGCGCCAGGCAGCGCCCACCCTGTGGCCGAAGCTGCTCGCCGGGACGCTGGCCACCGCGGCGCTCGGCCTGGGCGCGCGGCGGCTGGCCCTGCGCTGAGACGTCACCGGCCCTTGGCGAAGCGGCTCGCCGAGGGCCTTCGTCCCACCGCTACATCCACCCGAGTTGGAGCCGCGCCACGTCCGACATGCGCTCTTGCCCCCAGGGCGGGTCCCAGACGAGCTCCACGCGCGTCTCCGCCACCCCGGGCACCGAGCCCACCTTGGTGCGCACGTCCTCCACCAGCACCGGCCCCATGCCGCAGCCGGGCGCGGTGAGCGTCATCTGGATGTCCACGCGCTGTCCGCCTTCCGGCAGCGGCTCCGCCTTGCACGCGTACACCAGGCCCAGCTCGACGATGTTCACCGGAATCTCCGGGTCATACACCGTGCGCAGCTGCTCCCAGACCTGCTCCTCGTTGAACTCGCTGGCGTCGCCGGCGGCCCGCTCCTTCGGGGCGTACTCCTCCCCCAGCGCGCCGCCGTCCTTCTCGTCGATGCGGAAGAGCTGACCGTAGGGGTCCTGCACCGTGAGATTGCCGCCGAGCGTCTGCGTCACCCGCAGCTCGGAGCCCCCGGGCAGCACCACCCGGTCTCCGCTGGGGATGATTGTCGCGGACACGTCGCGCTCCAACACCGCCATCATTCCTCGCATGTGGCCCTCCACCCCTACTCCGTGGACACGGCCTCGCCGCGTCCCTCCAATGCCGCGCGCAGCGTGTGCCAGGCCAGGCTGGCGCACTTCACCCGCGCGGGGAACTCGCTGACGCCGGACAGGACCGCCAGCTTGCCCAGCGCGTCCACGTCCACCGACTCCGGACCTTCCGTCACCAGCTTGTGGACGCGCTCGAAGATGACCTCCGCCTCCGCGCGGGTCCGGTCCTTCACCGCCCCCGTCATCAACGACGCGGACGCCTTGGAGATGGCGCAGCCCTGGCCCTGGAAGGCCACGTCCTTGATGACGCCGCCCTCCACCTTCAGCGTCACCACCAGCTGGTCGCCGCACAGCGGGTTGTGGCCCGCCGCCTCCGCGGTGGCGCCCTCCACCACGCGGTAGTTGCGCGGCCGCTTCGAGTGCTCCAGCACGACCTCCTGATAGAGGTCCTTCAAGTCATCCGACGCACTCACTGGAACACCTCCAGGACCTTGTGCAGGCCGCGGACGAGCGCGTCCACGTCCTCGCGCGTGTTGTAGAGCGCCAGCGACGCCCGGGACGTGGCCGGCACCTTGAAGTGCTGCATCACCGGCTGCGCGCAGTGGTGGCCCGTGCGGATACAGATGCCCTCACGGTCCAGGATGGTGCCCACGTCGTGCGGGTGGATATCCGCCAGCATGAAGGACAGCACGGCGGACTTCTCGCGCGCCGTGCCCACCATGCGCAGCCCCGGCACCGACTCCAGCGCCTGCGTGGCGTAGGCCAGCAGCGCCCGGTCGTGCGCGGCGACGTGCTCCATCCCCAGCGCCTCCAGGTAGCGGATGGCCGCCGCCAGGCCCACCGCGCCCTCCAGGTTGGGCGTGCCCGCCTCGAAGCGGTACGGCACCCGGTTGTACGTCACCTTCTCCATCGTCACGGAGAGGATCATGTCGCCGCCGCCCTGGTAGGGCGGCATCGCCTCCAGAAGCTCCTTGCGGCCGTACAGCACGCCGATGCCGGTGGGGCCGAACATCTTGTGCCCGCTGAAGGCGTAGAAGTCGCAGCCCAGGTCCTGCACGTCCACGGGGAAGTGCGTCACCGCCTGCGCGCCGTCCACCAGCACGGGGATGCCCTTCGCGTGGGCCCGCCGCGTGAGCTCCTTCACCGGCACCACGGTGCCCAGCGCGTTGGACACCTGCGTCACCGCGAGGATGCGCGTGCGCTCCGTCAGCAGCGCGTCCACGGCGTCGAGCACCAGCTCGCCCCGGTCATCCACGGGGATGACCTTGAGCACGGCGCCCGTCTGCTCGCACAGCATCCGCCAGGGGACGATGTTGGCGTGGTGCTCCATCTGGGTGATGAGCACCTCGTCCCCGGCGCCGATGTGCTTGCGCCCATACGTCTGCGCCACCAGGTTGATGGCCTCGGTGGTGCCACGCACGAAGACGACTTCCTTCGCGTCCCGGGCGTTGATGAAGCGGCGCACCGTCTCACGCGCGCCCTCGTAGGCCTCCGTGGCGCGCTCGGACAGCACATGGACGCCGCGGTGCACGTTGGCGTTGTCGTGCTGGTAGAAGCGCACCAGCGCGTCGATGACGGCCTGCGGCTTCTGCGCCGTGGCGGCGCTGTCCAGGTACACCAGCGGCCGGCCCCGCACCTCCTGGTGGAGGATGGGGAAGTCCTCGCGGACCTTCTTCACGTCGAAGCCGCTCATGCCGTCACCTCGCGTTGCGCCGCGCCCGGCAGCTTCAAGGCCAGGAGCGCCTCGATGTTCGCGCGCACGGGGCCGGCGGGCACCGCCTCCACCACCTCGCGAGCGAAGGCGTAGGTGAGCAGCCGCTCCGCCTCCGCCTGGGGCACGCCGCGCGAGCGCAGGTAGAACAGCGCCTGCGCGTCCAGCCGCCCCACCGCCGCGCCGTGCGCGCACTTCACGTCATCCGCGAAGATTTCCAACTGGGGCCGCGCGTCCGCCTGCGCCGACTCCGACAACAGGAGGTTGCGGTTCTGCTGCCGCGAGTCCGTGCGCTGCGCGTCCTGCCGCACGCGGATGAGCCCGTGGAAGGTGCCGCGTGACTGGCCGTCCAGCACGCCCTTGTACAGCTCACGGCTGGTACACCGGGGCACCGCGTGGTCCAGCGCCGTGCGGTTGTCCAGGTGCTGCGCGCCCTGCCCCACGTACAGGCCATTCAGCGTCGCGTCGCCCCCCTCGCCCGCGAAGGCCGCGTGGACCTCGTTGCGCGCCATGGCCCCGCCAAAGGCGAAGGCATGCGAAGCGAAGCGGCTGTCCCGCCCCTGCCGGGCATGGAGCGCGCCCAGGTGCAGCGCCGCGTCCGCCTCCACCTGGACTTTGTAGTGATGGAGGCTGGCGTTGTCTCCCAGCGTCACCTCCGTCACCGCGTTGGTGAACGTCGCCGCCGAGCCTACGGGCCCCGCGCTGGCATACGTCTCCACCAGCGTCGCCTCGCTGCTCTCCTCCGCCACCACGAGGATGCGCGGGCTGGACAGCACCGGCGCGTCGCCGCGCGTGAGGAACACCAACTGCACGGGCACCTCGCTCAGCGCGCCCGGCGCCAGCCGCAGCAGCGCGCCCTCTTCCAGCAGCGCCGCGTTGAGCGCGGTGAAGGCGTGCTCCTTCGCCAGGGCCCGCTGCCCCAGCAGGGACTCCAGCAGCTCGCCGTCCTCGCGCACCGCGTCCCGCAGCGGCTTCAGCGTCAGCCCGCGCGGCAGGCCCACCACGGACGACAGCTCCGGCGCCAGCCGCCCGTCCACGAACACCAACCGGGGCCCTGGCAGGCCCAGCCGCTCCACCACCGCCGACAGGTGGGCGGTGTCCCGGGACGCCCCCGTCCGTGGAAGGAACGCTCCTTCCGCGATGGACCCCAGCCGGGAGTACTTCCACGCCTCGTCACGCGTCGTGGGCAGGCCCTGCCGCTCGAAGTGGGACAGGGCGTCGGCGCGCAGGCGCTTGAGCCACTGTGGCGCGGACGCCTGTTCGGGCGCCGCCTGGAAGCGCGTGGCCACGTCCAGGTAGTGCGCCAGGGCCGCCGTCATCGCCGTGCCTCCGCCGCCGACGCCTTGGCGCCGTCCAGGCCCAGCCAGCCGTAGCCCTTCTGCTCCAGCTCCAGCGCCAGCTCACGGCCACCGGAGCGGACGATGCGGCCCGCCGACATGACGTGCACCTTGTCCGGGACGATGTAGTCGAGCAGCCGCTGGTAGTGCGTAATCAGCACCATGCCGCGCTCGGGCGAACGCAGCGCGTTGACGCCGCCGGCCACCGTGCGCAGCGCGTCGATGTCCAGGCCGGAGTCCGTCTCATCGAGGATGGCCAGCAGCGGCTCCAGCACCGCCATCTGGAAGATCTCGTTGCGCTTCTTCTCGCCACCAGAGAAGCCCTCGTTCACCGAGCGGTTCATGAAGGCCGCGTCGAGTTGCACCAGCTTCGACTTCTCCTTGGCCAGTTGGAGGAAGTCCATGGCGTCCAGCTCCTCCAGCCCCTTCGAGCGGCGCTGCGCGTTGAGCGCGGTGCGCAGGAAGTGGATGTTGCCCACGCCCGGAATCTCCACCGGGTACTGGAAGGCGAGGAACACGCCCGCGGCGGCGCGCTGCTCGGGCGACAGCTCCAGCAGCGGCTTGCCGTCGAACAGCACCTCGCCCTGCGTCACCTCGTAGCCGTCACGGCCCGCCAGCACGCTGGCCAGCGTGCTCTTCCCTGAGCCGTTGGGGCCCATGATGGCGTGGACCTCACCGGGGGCGACCTCCAGGTCGATGCCCTTGAGGATGTCCTTGCCCGCCACGCGGGCGTGCAGGTTGCGAACAGTCAATAGCGCCATACCTACCCCACGCTCCCTTCCAGGCTCACTCCAAGCAGCTTCTGCGCTTCCACCGCGAACTCCATCGGGAGCTCCTTGAACACCTGGCGGCAGAAGCCATTGACGATCATCGACACCGCGTCCTCCTGCGAGATGCCCCGCTGCCGGCAGTAGAAGAGCTGGTCCTCGCCAATCTTCGACGTGGACGCCTCGTGCTCCACCTGCGCCGACGCGTTCTTCACCTCGATGTACGGCACCGTGTGGGCGCCGCACTTGTCACCGAGCAGCAGCGAATCGCACTGCGTGTAGTTGCGTGCGTTCTGGGCGCTCTTGAGCACCTTCACCAGCCCGCGGTACGTGTTCTGCCCGCGGCCGGCGGAGATGCCCTTGGACACGATGGTGCTGCGGGAGTTCTTCCCGATGTGCACCATCTTCGTGCCCGTGTCCGCCTGCTGCATGTTGTTGGTGAGCGCCACCGAGTAGAACTCGCCCACCGAGTCATCCCCCTTGAGGATGACGCTCGGGTACTTCCACGTAATCGCCGAGCCCGTCTCCACCTGGGTCCACGAAATCTTCGCCGCCCGGTGCGCGATGCCGCGCTTGGTGACGAAGTTGTAGATGCCGCCGCGCCCCTCCGCGTCGCCCGGGTACCAGTTCTGCACCGTGGAATACTTGATGGTGGCGTTGTCCAGCGCCACCAGCTCCACCACCGCGGCGTGCAGCTGGTTGGTGTCGCGCTGGGGGGCCGTGCAGCCCTCCAGGTAGCTCACATGGGAGCCTTCTTCCGCGACGATGAGCGTGCGCTCGAACTGGCCCGTCTCCGCCGCGTTGATGCGGAAGTACGTGGACAGCTCCATGGGGCAGCGCACGCCCTTGGGGATGTAGACGAACGAGCCGTCGCTGAAGACGGCCGAGTTGAGCGCGGCGAAGTAGTTGTCCGAGTACGGCACGACGGTGCCCAGGTACTTCTTCACCAGCTCCGGGTGTTCGCGCACGGCCTCGGAGAACGAGCAGAAGATGACGCCCGCCTTGGCCAGCTTGTCCTTGAACGTGGTGGCCACCGACACCGAGTCGAAGACGGCGTCCACCGCCACGTTCTGCAGCAGCTTCTGCTCATGCAGCGGAATGCCGAGCTTCTCGTAGGTGCGCAGAATCTCCGGGTCCACCTCGTCCAGGCTGGCCTTCACCGGCTTCTGCTTCGGCGCCGAGTAGTAGCGGATGGCCTGGTAGTCGATGGGCGCGTAGGTGACGGCCTGCCACGTGGGCTCCCGCATCGTCTGCCAGTGACGGAAGGCTTTGAGGCGCCAGTCGAGGAGGAACTCCGGCTCGCCCTTCTTCGCGGAGAGCTGGCGGATGACGTCCTCGTCCAGCCCCGGGGGAAACGTGTCCGATTCCACCTGGGTGATGAAGCCCGCCGCATACGGGCGACGCGTCAGTTCCTGGAGGGTTTCGGTGCTCATGAGCGGACTCCTGTCGCGGAAACGGAAGGGGGTTGGCCAGCGGCCGGGGAAGGCGCCGGGCGAGCGGGTGTCCCCAGGCCCACGAGGCGCTCGGGCACGCGGGGCGCGGGGGCGATGAGGTCCGCCAGCGTCAGCCGCCCCAGGGCCTCCTGGATGGCGTTGTTGATGAAGCGCCAGTGGCCCCGCACCTGGCAGACGGACTCCAGCTCACAGGGCGCACCCCCGGAGGTGTGGACGCCACACTCCGTGAGGGCGACCGGCCCTTCGAGCGCGGAGACGAGCTCCGCCAGCGACAGCTCATGGGCCGGGCGCGCCAGCCCGTAGCCGCCGTTGGCGCCACGGTGCGACACCACGAGCGCCGCCTGGAGCAGGCCCTTGAGCACCTTGCTGGCCGAGGGAAGTGGCACGCGCGTGCGCGCCGCCAGCTCACGGGTGGTGCGCGTGTCACCCTCCGCGCGAGCCAGCTCGGTCATCAGCACGATGCCGTAGTCGGTCATCTTGCTCATCCGGAGCATGGGTGCGGGTGTCTCCTCTCTGGGTTCCAGGCGCCGAAGAGCCTCGGGCCACGTTGACCTCTTATGTAATCAGGACCGTTTTAGTCCACATTGCAATTTGAATCCCTCCCTGAAGCGCCGCTGGTTGGAGGGTGGAGGGGAGAGGGATAGGGTGACGCCACCGTCCCCCGGAGGAATATTGCCGATGCGCCGTCCCCTGATGCTGCTCGCGACCCTGGCCCTGGCCGTGGTGGCCTGCGAGAAGAAGAACGCGCCTGCCCCCACCGCGCCCTCGCCGGAGGGACAGGCGAGCGGGGCACCGGCCGCTCCGGTGGACTCGGACACGATTCTGCTGGGAGAGGTCGGCAGCCTCACGGGCAGCGAGGCGACCTTCGGGGTGTCCGCGCGCAACGGCATTGAGCTGGCGCTGAAGGAGGCCAACGAAGCAGGCGGCGTGAAGGGCAAGAAGCTCCAGGTGCGCGTGTACGACAGCCAGGGCCGGCCGGAGGAAGGCGCCCAGGCGGTGACGCGGCTCATCACCCAGGACAAGGTGGTGGCGATTCTGGGCGAGGCGGCCTCGTCGGTGTCCATGGCCATGGCGGAGAAGGCGCAGGCGGGCCAGGTGCCCATGGTGACGCCCACGTCCACCGCGCCGGAGGTGACGCAGAAGGGCGACTACATCTTCCGCGTCTGCTTCATCGACCCCTTCCAGGGGCTCGTCATGGCGAAGTTCGCGCGGGAGAACCTGAAGCTGTCCCGCGTGGCGGTGCTGCGCGACAACAAGAGCGCGTTCTCCATGGGCCTGGCGGACGTGTTCACGGACAAATTCAAGGCGTTCGGCGGCGAGGTGCCGGGCGAAGAGAGCTACTCCAAGGGCGACACGGACTTCCGCGCGCAGCTCACGTCCCTCAAGCGGCTGAAGCCGGACGCCGTCTTCGTCCCTGGCTACTACACGGACGTGGGCATCATCGCGCGGCAGGCGCGTGAAATCGGGCTCAAGGTGCCGCTGCTCGGCGGCGACGGCTGGGACTCCGACAAGCTGTACGAGCTGGGCGGCTCCGCGCTGGAGGGCAGCTACTTCTCCAACCACTACTCGCCGGGCAACCCGGACCCGGTGCTCCAGAAGTTCCTGGCCCGCTACAAGGCCACCTACGGCAGCGTGCCGGACAGCGTGGCCGCGCTGGCCTACGACGCGGCGCGGGTGACGATTGACGCCATGAAGCGCGCGCCGGACCTGAGCGGCCCTGCGCTGCGCGACGCGATTGCGGCGACGAAGGACTTCCCGGGCGTGGCGGGGAAAATCACCCTGGACGCCAACCGCGACGCGGTGAAGGAGGCCGTGGTGCTCAAGGTCTCCGGTGGCAAGGCGGAGTTCGTCACCACGGTGACCCCGTAGCCTTGGGCACCCAAGCCCCCATGGCTCAGATGGGGGCCTGGATGACGTAGTAGATGGAGTTGAAGTAGCGGTGGAGCGCGTTCAAGAGCGCCACCAGGAACGGCCACCCCATCGTGCTGAAGCCCAGCAGGGCCGCGGTGACGATGGCGTACTCTACCATGGACTGGCCGCGGGCGGCCCGTGACTGACGCGGGGACTTCTTCATGGGGCAACGCTCCGGCGTAGCAGCGTGAGTTGGAGCTCGACTCCCGGACCGGACGAGCGGCCGCGCAGCACCGCGCGGCCACTCACGGACTCCTTGAGCACTTCGAACCCGATGCCATTCGACTCCACGGGAGCAGGCGCCCCGACCTGCCAGCCGCGCTCGCGGAAGAGGTCGCCGTAGCGCCGCGCCGCCTCGGCCGGTGAGTCCGCGTGGAGCTGGCCCGTCACCACGTGGTGCGAGGCGCCCTCCATGTTGAAGTTCACGGTCCGGGTCTCCGCGAGTTCAGCGGGCACCGGAAGCCAGCCGGGCACGGCCGCCGCGCGCTGCAACATGGGCCCCACCTGACCGGAGGACACGAACACCAGCGTCTCACCCCCTTGGGCCAGCGTGGACACCAGCCGCACCTCTTCCGTGGCGGGGCTCCAGTAGCCCACGTAGCCGCCCTTCTCTCCGTGGGGTTGGTGCAGCACCGGCAGCCCCTTGGCGAGCAGGGCCTGTGTGTAGTGCTCCAGGACCTTCGCGGGCGCGTCTTGTGTGGAGAACCACGCCACCGCCATGGGCGCCTCGGGCCCCAGGTAGTCAGCGGCCAGCGCTTCAGGGCGGGTGGCGTTGGGGTACGGCGGGAAGTGAACCAGTGCCCGCTGGAGGATGGCCTCCTCCGCGGGCGTGCGCACCCAGCTCCGGGAGGCTATCTCCACGTCGGTGCCCAGCTCCGGCGGGCTCCATTCCTGGCTGCTGTCGCTGCCCCGGTAGACGGCGTGCTCCCAGGAGAAACCGATGAGGCCGCCCACCACCGCCACGGAGAAGAGCAGCGCGGGAATCCGGACAACGGGGCGCGTGGCGGCAACAGGCGTCAACACGACTCCGACCTCTCGCAACCCAGGTACCAGTTGCCGCGCGCCTCATAGGAGCGCTGGTTGTTGTCGCCCTCCCAGTCCTGCCACTCACTGCTGAAGTAGCCCTGGCGGCTCCCGCCCTGCTGCTCAATCTCCTCTTCGACGCCACCTCCGCCTTCGTGGGGTTTGATGGCGAGGCTGGGATTGCGAGGATCATCTCCCGGTGTCTTGTAGCCCCGGGGCCGCAACCGCAGGCCCTGGTGCAGGAGACTGGAGCCGATGGCCTGGCTCACCAGCCCCTCCACCGCCGAGGACATCTGCGAGAAGGCCGGGTTGTCATCGTTCTGATAGAGCTGGATGACACGCTCGTGCATGCCTCTCCCTCCGGGCGTACCCGGCCGCACGTCGGCGTGCTCCGTGAGCGCCCAGGTATCGGTGAGGATGGCGATCTGCTCCCAGGGGAGCAGGTAGACGTTGTCGCCCCGTCCGTGGGAGCCGGGGTCTCCGTTGCCCGTCGCGTTGTTATGGACGCCGTTGGCCCGGTCCTGCGTCTCCTTCGCCAGCTTCACGCGGGAGAACTCCGGAAGGAACGTCTCCGGCAACAGGTAGTTCTGCACGCCCAGGCGCGCGGAGCAGCGGATGAGGCCACCTCGGCCGAAGGTGTCCATGAAGGACTGGTGGAGCGACACGCCATACGCGCCCACGGCCTGCGCATCCAGCGTGCAGTACACCTGCTGCCCGCCGGGGTTGAGCCAGCAGGCATGGGCGACGACGTCGGTGTGGTGGGATTCGTCGTTCTGACACTCCGGCCCCTTCCCCGGCCCGTAGCTGTCGAGCCCCGACTCGTGGTCGCAGTACATGTACCGCGAATAGGCCTGCGCCATCTCGAAGCCGGAGAAGGCCTCCGTCGTCGTCCCGCCGTCCTCCGTCGCCACCGACTCAGGTTCCTTCTCGTAGTCGAGGACGGTGTAGTCCCACGCGGTGGTGAGCGACGTCTCCTGCGAGTCCAGCATGTGGCGCAGCAGGTCGAAGAGGAACAGTGAGTAGAGGAACACGGGGATGATGACGAGCATGCACACCGCCATCTCCACGGAGGCGGCGCCTCGACGGGACGCGCGCGTCACAGGGACACCCCCGGGACCTGCGCCAACCGCGACGCGTCGGTGTTCCCCGCTGCGTTCAGCACCTCCGCGGCCTCATCGGAGCTGATGGGATGCAGCTTCGCGCGCCAGTAGGGGCTGAAGAGGTTGGGGGCCTCGCGCCAGCCATTCGCGCCAAAGCGATGGTAATAGACAAGCGCCTTGGAGATGGCCACGCCTTCCTGCGCCGCGAGCGTGAGCGAGGCCGAGCCCTGGGCACCATGGTCCAGCCGCACCTGCGCCGATGAATTCAATTCCCAGGGTGCCCGCTTCGGGTCGCCCACCCGAAGCCGCCGCGTGAGGTAGCTGTAGACGCGAGGTTGACCCCAATCACGCGCCGAGGACGGGTTGGCGCGGAACTTCATGAAGCAGTTGCCTGAACGGGCGCAGCCCGACAGCGCGTTCGCGTTGACGCCCTCGAAGTTGTGCGAGCCCGAGTGCGCGCCGTCCGGCTCGTGGCCGCCGCCATTGGCGTCGCTCCAGACGCCCGCCTCGTAGCTGCTGGCCCAGGTGAAGCCGTGCCGCCACGTGTGAAGGATGCGGCCCTCTTCCTGCGCGGCGCTGGTCGTCCCGGAGTTGCCCCCCTGCTTTCCACCGCTGTTGACCTCGGACTTGTTCTGGACCGTCTTGGAGGTCCCTTCGTGTTCGAGCACCAGGTAGGAGCCCTGGTCCGGGATGTCCCGGAGCTCGTCGAAGAAGTCCGGGTGCAGGTAGGAGGGCTTCATGAGGCCCAGCCTGTCCCCCTTGTAGGCGCGGTTGGCGCCCCAGTCCGAGCGGGTGGCATTGGCGATTTCAGTCATCACCCGCGCCAATGCATCCGGAGAGGCGTTCTCGACGCTGTTCCGGCAGTCCATTCCATCCACCGCGCAGTTGAACTCGTTCGCGTTGAGTCCCCCCACGGCTTGCGAGAGGTCACTGGCCCCGGGGACGCTGTACTGAGTCAACAGCGACAGGCCGTGGCTGCGTCCATCCCGCACCGCCTGGAGCGTCTGGGAATGGGCCTCGCGCTGGGAGGCGTGGAGGTTGTCGACCATCAGGTCCACCCCTCGCACCGCGGCGTTGAAGCTGGACTCGAGCGAGCGGACCTTCTGGTCGTAGTCCTGCCCCGCCTTGTCGAACTCGCCGGCGATCTTCTTCGCCTCGGCGGCGTGGGCGCAGTGCACCGCGCAGGTGTAGCAGGAGAAGCACTTGGCGAGCTCCATGAGCGCGATGGCGTTGAAGTTCTTCGCCGAGGCCCGCATCATCTCGCCCGTCACACTCGACGCCGCCATGTAGGCGTGGATGCTGTTCATCGCGACGTAGGAAGCAGCGATGCCCCGGTTGCTGACGGCATAGTAATTGAGCGACCGCGCCTCCAGGACGGCCATGGAGTAGGCCAGCGCGTCGCTGTGCTGCTGCAAGCCCATCTTCTGGCGCAGCGCGTGCGCGAGGTTGAAGCTCAGCGTCACCATCAACGCCAACACCAGGAAGGACAGCGCCCCCAGGACGATGGCCTGCCCCCGCTGCGCGCGTCTCCGGGCCTTGGGCCTCAGTAGGCGAATGGGAAGACGCATTCATTGCTCCCTGGCAGGGCTGCCCGGTTGAGGAAGAAGTTGGACTGCATCCGCATGGTGTAGGTGGCGCGGATGGGAGAGATGAAGATGCGCTGAGCTGCCGCCGCCTCCAGCAGCGAGTCGGTGCGCTCGGGGGAGCCGTCGCCTTCGGGCGTCTCGCCCTGCATGCGCAGCACGGACGTCATCTTCCGGCCGCGGGTGGACTGGTAGATGACCCAGTCCGCGAAGGGGATGATCATCCGGTAGTTGAAGGTCACCTGGACGCGCAGCTTGGTGCGGTGGCTCTCCTTCCAACCGGAGGGCGCGGTGTTCCGGGGGTCATCGAAGTCCAGCTCCGGGCCGGCCCCGCCGACGTCGCCCCGCGTGGGCCCGCAGATGGTGACCTCCGCGTGCTTGAGCGACGTGCCGGGAATCTGGTTGCCTTGCAGGTCCTGCCACTTCTGCTGGAACTCCGCGGCGCTGCCCACCGGGGGGATGTGGGCGCGGTTCTGCACGCCGCTCGGCACGCTCAGCAGCGGCAACAGCACCGCGAGCGCGGCCTTCTCCATCACGTCCACCTTGGCGCTGTTCAGCGCCCCGGCCCGCACGGCCTTGTAGGCGGCGTACTTGGTCAGCAGCCGCGCCTGGTGCATCAACCCCAACTGGAGGATGCCCAGGATGAGGAAGACGAACAGGGGGAGGACAATGGCAGCCTCCACGGCCGCCTGGCCCGACTGATTCCTCTCACAAAGACTGCCCATGGGCTCAAAGACTACCCAGCGGTCCCCGCAAAAAGAAAAACCCAGACCCCTGCCGGTCCGAAAATAATGGCATCCACTGTCGGACTTCAGACAGACGCCACCCAGGGGGGCTGGAAATGGCCCCAAATCCAACAACAGACAAACCCTGTCAGACAGGGGCTGCCTAGCGCCGCCGGACAATCTCCTGGATGAGCTCGACGTAGCGGCGGTTCTTCGGGTTCAGCTTGAACGCCCTGCGGAACGCGTCTTCGGCCTGGCCCCACTGGCCTTCGCCCTGCGCCACTTCACCCAGGAAGGCCCAGCCCTCCTCCAGCGAGGGCTCCTGGCGCAGCACCTCCTGCAGCTCCTGCTGCGCCAGCCGTCCGTGCGCCTCCGGCTTCATCAGGTAGCGCGCGTAGGCCCGGTAGGCCTGGTACAGCGGCTTCGGGTCGATGTCGCAGGCGTACTCGAAGTACTCGAAGGCCCCCGCGTGGTTCCGCGCGGCCAGCCGGCGCTTCGCCTCGTCGAACTGCGTGGTCGCGTCCAGCAGGTCCGTGCGGATGCGGAACTGCTCGGCCGTGGTGGGCCGCGTACCCCGGTCCTTCTCCCGGTGCGCCGCGCGCCGCTTGCGCCACAGCAGGTTCTGCTCCGCGTCCGACAGCGCGCCAAACGCCTTCGCATGGGCCGCCAGCAGCACCTCCGCCTTCTCGCGGAGCTCCGGCGTATTGAAGCGCAGGGGCGCGTACCGGTCCGCCAGGGCCAAGAAGGCCTTGCGCAGCGGCACCGGCTGCACGTCCTCGGGCACGTCCAACAGCGCGAAGGGGTCCTTGCTCCGGTGCGACATGAAGGCGCTCACCAGGGCATTGCGCGCCGCCTCGTCCTCGTCGGAGAACGGCGTCCCCTGCGGAGCCTGCGCCGCTACGGGAGGCGCCACCGGCTCGGGCGCGGGCACCGTCCCCGCGCTCAGCCGAGCCGCCTTCGCGTCCACGTCCTCCGCGAAGCCCGCGACCTCCAGCAGGCACAGCGCGTACAGGCGCCGGAGCACCATCTCCGTGTCGAAGCCGGTGCGCTCCATCAGCTCGCCGAAGGTGGGCCTCAGCCGGAGCGCCTGGAACAGCCGCGCGTCCTTCGACGACAGCTTCAGCCCCGCCTCCGTGCCCGGCATCTGCCCGAAGCGGCGCTCGTCCGTGAAGGTGAAGTGCGTGGCCACCGCGTCGAACGGCATCACGTTGGCCACGCCCGTGAGGATGAGCTGGCCCGTGTTCGTCCGCACGCTGGCGTCCGGAGGCTCCACGTCGGCGATGAGCCGGTACTTCGCGTCCGCCCAGCGGAAGCAGTCCAGCAGCTTGTGCGCCAGGTTCGCCTGCAACTGCTTGTACAAGTCGAAGGGGCTGATGAGGCCCTTCTGCACCAACAGGCCGCTGAGCGGCACCTCCGCGGAGATGCTCTCCGCCAGCGCCTTCTGGTAGTCCGTCTCCGACAGCTTGCCCTTCTCCACCAGGTACTTGCCCAGCGTCTCGTGGAGGAGGTTGGACTGGCACGCCACCGGCGCGCCGTCCTCGAAGACGATGCGCTTCTCCCGCTGGCGCACCTTCAACTCCAACGTACAGGTGCGCTCCTCCGCCATCAGCGCGTGGAGCAGCAGGGGGAACGGCGTATCGGCCAGCACTCCCTCCCGCTGGCGGAGGACCTGCGACGGCGTGGGGAACATGGGCGAGAGCCTAGCGCTACTCGCCCAGGTACTCCTCCATCCCCGACGCGCTGGGTGGCTCGCCATACGCGCCGGAGTCGTAGCGGCCGCCGTAGCCGCGCTCCGGGGTCATTCCGAACCGGGGCAACACGGACGCCAGCCCCCCCAGCACCAGGGCCACGGCCGCCGCGTACATCAACGGCCGGCTGGGCCGCGCGCGCCAGGCCCACTTGCGCTCCCGGCGCCGCTGGAACCGGGGCGCCACCACGTATTCCCCCCAGGCCAGGTCACGCATCCGCTTCGCGTCATCACCACGGCCCGCCCGGCGCAGGGCCTTGGCCAGCAGGTAGCGGCCCTCCACCGTGCCGTGCCGCACCTGGCAGTAGCGCTCCAGCGCCTCCACCGCGCCCGCCACGTCGCCGCGCTTCAGCCGGAAGCGTCCGCGCTCCAGGTCGATGGCGCCCAGCTTGTGGTCCGCGTCCAGCTTCGCCGCCTCGTCCAGCAGCAGCTCGCCGCGCTGGGAATCACCGGCCCCCAGGTAGGCCACGCCCAGCAGATACAGCGTGTCCACGTCCTCGTCGCCCGCTTCCAGGTTGGGCTTGAGGATGTCCACCGCCTCGGCGTAGCGGCGCTGCTCCACGCGGATGTCCGCCAGCTCGTGCCGCGCGCGCCGCTCATGCGGGTTGGTGAGGATGGTGCCCGCCAGTTGCCCCGCGCGCTGGAAGCGCTTGAGCAGGCGCACCGGGCTGGGGAGCACCTGCCACGTGAAGCGGTCCGCCACGAAGATGATGACGAGAATCAGGCCCAGCGACAGCAGCGGGCTGCCCGTCAGCAGGGTGAGGAACAGCCACAGTATCCACTTGCTCATATGCCTCTCGAAATCCGTTCCGCTGGACGCAGCCCTAGAGCAGCCGCGCGCACACGGCGCTGTGGACGTCCGCGCCCTTCTCCGTCAATGCCAGACGCCCGTCCCGCAGCGTCGCGAAGCCATGCGCCACCAGCCGCGCGACCTCCGCCCGCCGAGGCTCCACCGGCTGCCCGTACCGCTCGCAGACGGCCTCCCAGTCCACGCCCGACACCAGCCGCAGGCCCATGGCCAGGCGCTCCGCGAAGAGCTCCTCCGGGCCCAGCGGCTCGCGGCCCTCCTCTGGCAGCCGCCCCGCCTCCGCCTCCACGAGGTAGCGCTCCGCGCTGCGCAGGTTCACGTACCGGTGCGGCTGGGGCGACAGCAACATCCCCGTGGCCCCCACGCCGAGCGCCAGGTACTCCCCGCCCGTCCAGTACAGCGCGTTGTGGCGCGAGCTGCACCCCGGCCGCGCGTGGTTGGACACCTCGTAGCGGTGCAGGCCCGCCGCCCCGTACACCTCGCGCACCACCCGCGCCATGTCGACCACGGTGTCGTCGGGCGGGAGCACCAGCTCGCCGCGCTTGAGCCGCTTCGACAGGGGCGTGTCCTCCGCCAGCACGTCGCGCTCCACCGTCAGCGCGTAGGTGGACAGGTGCTCGGGAGCCAGCGCCACCGCCCGGCGCGCATCCGCCTCCACCTGCGCCACCGTCTGCCCGTGCACGCCATAGATGAAGTCCATGGACACCACCGGGAAGCCCGCGCTCCGGGCCGCGTCCACGGCCCCTTCCACCATGGCCGCGTCATGCGCGCGCCCCAGCGCCTTGAGCGTCTCCGGCTGGAAGGACTGCACCCCCAGCGACAGCCGGTTCACCCCCGCCGCGCGGTAGCCCGCGAAGCGCTCCGCGTCCGCGCGCTCCGGGTTGCCCTCCAGCGACACCTCCACGCCGGGCGCCACCCGCAGCCGCGCGGCGAGGCCGTCCAGCACCTGGGCCACGTAGCGCGGGTGCCACAGGGACGGCGTCCCACCGCCCAGGAAGATGGAGTCGAGCACCTTCCCCGCGAGCGAGGGCTCGGCGGCCAGCCGGGTGTCCAGCTCCGCCAGCACCGCGCGGGCGTAGCGCTCCTCCGGCACCTGCCGCGCCACCGCCACCGCGAAGTCGCAATACGGGCACTTCGCGAGGCAATACGGGAAGTGCAGGTACAGCCCGAAGCGGGCCGCCGGCATTCCCGTGAGGGCATCCACTGGCGCGTCGAAAGGCATGAAGGGGAAACCTCTACCTCTTGCCCTTCAATTGCGCCTCCAGCCGGGCAATCTTCGCCTTGTACCCCGCCGCGTTCTCGAGCGCTGTCTCGGCCGCCACCAGCTTGCGCTTGAGGTTGGCCGCGTCCGCCTTGAGTTGCTCGCGCTCCGCCTCCCAGTCCGCTGGCGCACCCGCGCTCCCAGAAGGCGTCCCCGGCTGCTCCGCCAGCTTCACCTCGAGCGCCTGCCGGGCCTCCTGCTCTGCGTGCAGCGACGCCTCCGCGCGAGCCAGCTGCGCCTCGGCCGCCGCGCGCGCCGCGTCCGACTTGCCGCTGGCCACCGCGGCCTGGGCCTTCGCGCCCTCCAGGGCCCCCTCCATCATCTTCAGTCGGCCCTGGAGGCGCTCCACCTTGTCCGCCTCGGCGCGCGCGGCCTCCAGCTCCTCGGTGAGCGAGGCCACCTGCGCCTCGGCGCCGCCGTGCCCCGCCGACAGCGACTCCACCTGGGCCTCGGCCTGGGCCGCCTTCACCTCCGCGTCGGTGCGCTCGGCCTCCGCCGCCTCGCGCCGCGCCCGCTCCAGGGACAGCGCTTCGTGGGCCTTCGCCACCTCTGCCTGCAGGCGCACCAGCTCCGCCTCGCGCTGCGCGGACGCCGCCTCCAGCATGGACACCCGGGCGGACAGGCCGACGCGCTCGGCGTCCTTGGTGGCCGCCTTCAGCTCCACCGCGGCGAGCTGCTCCTTCCACGACGCATGGTCCGCGTGCGCGGCCTCCACCGCCGCCGTCAGCTCCGTCACCTTCGTCTCGGCCTGCTGCACCGCCTCGCCGAGCGCCGCCGCGTCCGCTTCCATGCGGTCGCGCAGCGACACCTGCTCCACCTCGGCGGCCTCCAGCGCCTCCTTCAGCGCCGCGGCCTCCCCCTCCGCCAGCTGCGCCCGCTCACTGGCCTGCGCCAAGCCCTCTTCCAGGGCCTGTGAGCGCTCCTCGGCCTTGGCCGCCTCCGCCGCCAGCTTCGCCTTGAGCTGGGTCAGCTCCGCGGTGCGCGCCTCCAGCGCCTGGCGCAGCGCGGGCAGCTCCGCCGCCTCGGTGGTGCGCGCGGTGAGCGCCGCGCGCAGGCCCACGATTTCGGCGTCCTTCAACGCCAGCGAGCGCTCCAGCTCCGCCACCTGCTCCTGCAGGGTGCGCAGCCCGTCCTCCACCACCGCCAGCTGCTTGCGCGCCTCGTCGCGCTCGGCCTCCAGCGTGCCCGCGCGGCCCTGAGCCTCCTCCAGCGAGCTCTTCGACCAGTCGCTCTCGCTCTCCAGCGCGCTCAGCCCGGACTGGGCCTCCGCCAGCGCGGCCTCCAACTGCGCGGCGCGCAGGCCCAGCGAGTCCTTCTCCGCCGACGCCGCCTCCAGGTCGGTGGTCAGCCGCTCCACGTCGGCGATGGCCTGCTGGTACTGCTCCTGGACGGCCTCCAGGGCGCCCTGGGCCTCGGACTTCTCCGCGGCCAGCTCCGCCACGCGGTCCTGGGCCAGCGACAGCGCTTCCTTCGCGCCAATCAGCTCCTCGGCCACCGCGCCGCGGGCCTCTCGCTCCTCCTGGAGCTCCGACGTCAGGCGCGGCACGTCGGATTCGACCTCCGCCAGCGCGCGCGACAGGTCCTTGCGGTCCGCCTCCACCGCGGTGAGCTCTTCCTGGAGGCTGGCGAGCCGCGACTGGGACTCCGCCGCCGCCCGGGCCAGCTCGTCCTGGAAGGCGGAGACGCTGGCCTTCGACTCCGCCAGCTCCTTGCGCGCCAGCGTCAGCGACTGCTTCACGCCGTGGAGCTCGCCGTCGCGCTCCGCGTACAGCGTGCGGCCCCGCGCCAGCGTCTCCGTCTTCTGGCGGACCACTGCCCGGAAGTACTCCAGCTTGTCCTCGGGCGAGCCGCCCATGGGCATCCGGATTTCGGGCGGCTCACCGAATGGATCATTCCCCGGGGTCCGCGCGGCGCGGACGGCGGGGGCAGGAGCGGCGGCGGCCGGGGACGCGGGCGCCTTCGGGGACGCGGGCGCTCCCGTGCCCTTGGGCACGGCGGCCAGGGGGGCGGCCGGGCGGCGCGGCGGCAGCGGAGGTGGAG
>NZ_JABXEO010000088.1:0-34256 GCF_013372585.1 Myxococcus sp. AM010 | reverse complement strand
AAGAGACAGACCCGGCCCCCTGCCCAGGGCGGGCGCAACGGTCCCCGCGTCGACACCCAGGCTTCCGGTTCGGTGGAGCAGCCGCGGCACGGCGCGCTGAGCGGTCAGTCCAGCTTCACGGCCGGCGGTGCCCGCACCGACGTGAGCGGCACCGGCCCCGGTGGCATCGACACGCGCGCCCACGTCCAGGGCCCCACGTTCACCGCGGATGCGCAGGTGGACGCGGACATCGGCCTGTCCGGCATCGACGTGAGCGTCGACATCGACATCGAGGCCAACCTCATCGAGGCGGGCGCCGGGGCCTCCAAGACGGTCGAGTTCGAGATTGCCGGCGAGGAGTACTCCGTCGAGCTGGACCTGGAGGCGCTGGGCAGGATTGGCGCCGAGGGCAGCATCGAGCTGGACCTGCACGTGGGCACCGACGGCAACGTGTCCATCAACGCCGCGGCCTCCGGCTTCGCGGGTGCGCAGGCGAGCCTCACGGGCTCCATCGAGCTGAAGCACGAGGACAACACGCTCGCGTCCGGCAGCATCACCGCCAGCGCCAGCGCGGGTGTCAGCGGCGACGCGCACGCGAACATCGGCATCGACAACGGCAACCTGGAGTTCGACGTCGGCGTGGAGGCCACCGCGGGCCTGGGCCTGGGCGTGGAAATCGAGGGCTCCGTCAACCCCGGCAACGTGCTGAGGGCCGTGGGTGAGACGGCCGCCGCCGCCGGTGGCGAAGTGCTGGAGAACGTGGTCGACGGCGCCATCAACGCGGGCGGCGCGGTGGCCGACGCCGCGGGCGAGGTCTTCTCCAACGCGGCGGACGCCGTGACGGACTTCGCGGGCGACGTGGGCAACGGCATCAAGAACGCCTGGGAGTCGGTGTTCTAGAGGTACCCACCTGACGTCCCCACCGCTAGAATCGGTGCCCATGGCCGTCTCCAAGCTGGCATCCTCCGCCGCGCGTCTCATGAAGCAGGGCTTGCTGAAGGAGGCGGCCCGGGACTTCGAGCGCGCCCTTGAACAGGACCCGAAGGATGCCAGCGCGCTGCTGGGGCTGGCCCGGCTGCGGCTGGCCCAGCACGACGAAACGGCGGCGCGCGAGGTGCTCCAGCGGCTGGTGGCGCTGCACCCCACCCACCCCGAGGCGCTGAGTCACCTGGCCCGGATGGACGCGGAGAAGGGTGATGCGCGCCAGTTGGACCTGCTGGCCGCGCTCGCCGCGCAGCCCAAGGCGGGCTTCTTCGAGGTCATCAATCACGGCCGCGCCCTGCTGGGGCATGACCGGTACGCCGCCGCCATCCCGGAGCTGGAGCGCGCGCTGGCGCTGCAGCCCGGCAACGCCCAGACGCTGACGTACCTGGGCATGGCCCTCCAGGGTGACAAGCAGCTGGACCGGGCGCTGCGGCGCTATCAAGAAGCCGCGGAGGCCAACAAGACGGAGCACCTGCCGCTCCAGCTCGCCGCGCGCGTGCAGCTCCTGCAAGGGCACGTGGGCGCGGCCATCGTCACGCTCCGGCAGGCCATCCTGCGCAGCCCCCGGGAGACGACCCTCTTCCGGGAGTTCGCCTCACTGTGCTTGATGGCCGGCGCGCCCGAAGCGGCGATGCGCGCGGCCATCGAGCTGCGCCTCCAGCTTCCCGACAGCGCGGACGCCATCTACCTGCACGGCATCTCCGCCTTCGTGGCCGGTAAGGACGAGGAGGCGGACCGCATCCTCCGCGAGGCGCTGGCCAAGGCCCCGGAGTCCGTGCCCGTGCGCGTGGCGCTGGCCAAGGTGCGCCGCAAGCTGGGTGACGACGCGGAGGCGCAGAAGCTGCTGGAGGCCGCCGTGGCCTCGGACCCATCCGAGGCCGGCGCCGCCAACGACCTGGCGGTGCTGCACCTGTCGCGCCCCAGTGGCGCCGCCGCCGCGCGCGCCGTGCTCACCGAGGCCTTGAAGCACCACCCGGAGGACGCGGGCGTCCACCTCAACCTGGCGCTGGCCCTGGCGGACAGCGACAAGGCCCAGGCGCTCACGCACGCGCAGCGCGCCCAGGCGAGCACCCACCGCGACATCCGCGAGCAGGCCGAGCGGCTCGTCACCGCCCTGGGCCCGCGCTGACGCGGCCTTCGCCGCGCCGCTACCCCTGCTGGAGCAGGCCCAGCACGCCCAGCACCTCGGGGTACACCTTGTTGGCGAAGTAACGGCCGCCCGCGACGGTGAAGTGCACGCCGTCCGCCATGCGCAGGCGCATGGGCCTGCGGAAGCCATCCACCCGGGCCTGACGCAGCGCGCGTCCCTTCGCGTCGGTGAAGAAGGGGCGCGTGTCCAGGTGCACCGCGTCCTGCCGGGAGGAGATGACCTCACGCTGGAGGGCGCGGATGATGCGCAGCTTCTGCTCGAAGCGCTTGAGCCCCGTGGTCGGCAGCTCCAGCCAGACAATCTTCCGGCCGGGTGAGGCGAGCACGGCCAGGAAGTCGTTGATGCGCTGGCGGTAGGCGGCCTCCCACTCCGCCTGGCCCCAGCGGATGGCCTTGCCGCCCTGGGTGTCCTGGAGCGACTGCCCGTCGTTGCCCCCGAGGATGACGACGACGACGTCCGGCTGGTGCCGCTCCACCTCCTCACGGCCCACGTCCATCCAGTCGAAGAAGTCCGGGCGCGCCAGGCCCGTGGAGGACTTGGCGCGGCGGGCCGACTGGATGCGCGGGTGCGCATCCAACTGGGCCTGGAGGTACTCCCCGAAGCCGGTGGCGATGAGGCTGTCCCCCAGCAGCAGCACCTTGTGCTTGCGCGCCACTTCGGGCGACGGAGCCGGCGCCGCGGCGGGCGGCGATATGGCCGTGGGCACCACGGTGAAGGGCGGCGGCGCCACGGTGAAGGGCGGCGGCGCCACGGTGAAGAGCGGCGGCGCCTGCACGGAAGCGGCGGGCGCGGGCGTCGCGGAGACAACGAAGAGGATGACGAGCAATCGCGTGAGGCGGTTCTGCATTGGCGCCCGAAACGTAGCGAGCCCCGCGCCATCCGTACATCCCCCCTTTCGGCTCGACTCGGCCCCGCACCGCCCCTGCCGGGCTGCGTCAGGCGGCGCGGGTGTCCACTTCGGGGTGCGCCGCCGCGCCCAGGGCCGCCAACCAGGGCCGCAGCAGCCCGGCGCACGCCTCCGGGTGCGTGAAGTAGGGCACATGCCCCGCGCCCCGCAGCAGGTGCCGGGGCGTTCCCGGCGGCAGCGACGCGGCCAGCCGCTCCACCGTCGACGGCGGCACCAGCACGTCCCGCGTGCCCTGGATGCAGACGCAGGACACGGGCAGCCTGCGCAGCTCCGGCGGGGGCGCCTCGCCGCGGATGGCCAGGGCGCGATGCCACGTGGAGCTGCGCTCCAGCGCCGTGGTGGGGACGACCTCGGGCACCCGGGCGAAAGCCACCGGCGTCCAGGCCGCGAGCCCCGCAGCCACCACGCCCGGCCGGGCCCACCGGGCGATGGGGCCCATCATCCCAATGGCGAGCCCGCGCACGCCCAGGTGCTCGGTGCGGGTGAAGGCGCCCAGGAAGGCCACGCCTCGCGCCGCGCCGGCCGCCGCCAGGTGCGCGGCCACCATGCCCCCGAAGGAGCTGGCCACCACCGCGTCCACGTCCCCCACGGCCCGCAGCACCTGCCGCGCCAACGCGCCCGCGCCGCAGGCCGCCGCCTCGCCTTCGGGGTACTCCACCAGGATGGGACGGGCCCAGGGCAACAGCTGGTGGGCCAGCGCCTGGAAGCCGGAGCCACGCGCGCCCAGCCCTGGCAGCAGCAGCACCCGAGGCCCCCGCCCCCGCCCCCACTCCATCCATTGGACTTCTCGACGCATGCCACTCCTTCGCGGGACGCGGCGAGGAACACCGCCGGCGCGCCGGTTCTGCCCGGCCCGTCCGTCAGCATGCCCGGCGGGCGGGCCGCGAGGCCAGTGAGGCGTTCAGGCCCCCAGGGTGCGCAGCGCGGGGACGCGGCCCAGGCCCAGGAAGGCACGCGTGCGCTCATGGCGTGGATTGGCGAGCACCCGGGCGGGCGGCCCCTCTTCGATGATGTGCCCGCCGTGCAGCACCAGCACGCGCGAGGCCAGCTCGTGCGCGAAGCGCATCTCGTGCGTCACCGCCACCAGGGTGAGGCCGTCGGCGCGCAGCTGCTCCAACAAGTCAATCAGCGCCCCCACCCGCTCCGGGTCCAACGCGCTGGTGGGCTCGTCCATCAACAGCACCTCCGGCTCCATGGCCAGGGCCCGGGCGATGGCCACCCGCTGCTGCTCGCCGCCGGAGAGCTCGGAGGGATACGCGTCCTCGCGGTGGGACAGGCCGACCTTCGCCAGCAGCGCCCGACCCCGCTCGGTGGCCTCCTGACGGCCCACGCCCTTCACGTGCATGGGGGCCTCCGTCACGTTGCCCAGCGCCGTGCGGTGCGCGAACAGGTGCCACTGCTGGAAGACGAAGCCGACGCGGCGGCGGATGCGGCGCACCTTCTCGCCCTGCGCGCGGACGTCGCCCGGCGCCAGCGTGTCCGGGCCCACGCGCACCACGCCCTCGTCGAAGGACTCCAGCCCGTTGAGGCACCGCAGCAGCGTGCTCTTGCCTCCGCCGGAGGGGCCCACCAGCGCCGTCACCTCGCCCGGGGAGAAGACGGCGTCGATGCCCGCCAGCACCTGCCGTCCCTCGTAGCGCTTGCTCAGCTTCTCGACTTCAATCATCCGCGCTCCAGCCTCGCTTCCAGGTGCCTCGCCAGCCGGGACAAGGGATGGCTCATCGCCAGGTACATCAATGCGCACAACGCGCCAGGTATCAGCCAGCTCCGAACATCCACCGCGGTAATCGTCATCCGCTTCGTGAGCTCCACCACGGAGATGACGGAGACCAGGGAGCTGTCCTTGAGCAGCGCGATGAAGTCGTTCGTCACCCCTGGCAGCGCGACGCGGAAGGCCTGGGGGAGGATGACCCGCCGCAGCGCCAGCCGCAGGGGCATGCCCAGCGCCATCGCCGCCTCCAGCTGTCCTCGCGGCACGGCCAGCACGCCCGCCCGGTAGACCTCCGCCTCGTAGGCCGCGTAGTTCAGGCCCAGCCCGAGGATGGCCGCGCTGAGGGGGTCCAGCCGGAGCACTCCGGCCAGCCCGTAGTAGAGGACGTAGAGCTGAAGCAACATCGGCGTGCCGCGAAGCAGCTCCACGTAGCCGGTGGCCAGCCGCGCCGCCCAGCCAGGCCCGTACAGCCGCGTCAGCGCCAGCCCCACGCCCAGGGGAATGGCCAGCGCCATGGCGCCCACGGACACCAGCAGCGTCACGCCCGCGGCCTGGAGGAACAGCACCAGCTGTCCCCAGCCCATGCGCGCCGTCCGCGTGGGCGCCAGCACCTCGCGCGTCTGCGCGTCCGTCCAGTCGACCATGCGCTGCTGCTCGGCGTTGTCGATGCCCCAGCGCTGGAAGATGGCGCGCAGCTCGCCCGAGCGCGCGATGTTCCCCAGCGCCGCGTCCAGCGCCTCCCGCAGGTCCTCCTCCCCGGGCCGCATGGCGATGGCGTAGTAGCCCTCACCCACGTCGCCCACCACCCGGAGCCCCGGGCGCGGCTGGCCATAGCGCTGCGCGATGAGGTCGTCCATCAACACCGCGCGCACCCGCCCCTGCTCCAGGTCGATGTAGGGCTCCTCCACGCCCTCGTAGGGCACCGCCTCCACGCCGCCGCGCTGGAGCAACTCCCACGCCAGGGAGTTGGCCAGCGTCCCCACCCGCTGGCCCTCCAGCGCCTCCAGCCCGGTGACGGCCGCGTCGTCCCGCCGCGCCAGCAAGCGCAGGTTGAAGAGGTAATAGGGCCGCGTGAAGAGGATGCGCCCGGCGCGCGACGGCGTGACTTCGAGGCCGTTGAGCGCCACGTCGAACGAGCCGCGCTCCAGCGAGGGGACCAGGCTGGACCAGTCGTTCTGGACGAACCGGGCCCGAACGCCCAACTCCCGCGCCAGGGCCTCCGCCAGCTCCACCTCGAAGCCCCGCATGCCCCCGGGGGCGTCCGGGTCCTCCATGGCGTAGGGCTCTCCACCCTGCGCATCCGCGCCCCACCGCAACTCCCCCGTGCGGCGCACCCGCGCCAGCCCCGAGTCCCGCTCCGCGCCGCATGCGCTCAGCAGCGCCAGCAACATCAGCGCGGAGGGGAGGAGGAATGAAGGCCTTCTTGCCGGGGACAGTGACGGGCTCCTTCTTTCTGGCCTGCGTGAGGGCCCCCCGCCATACGTCAGGAGCCGCCCCACCGCCAGTCACGCCCGACGCGCCGTCCCACACGCGCAGGTCGCTGAACACGAGCCCCCTCCAGAGGCCAGGTAGCCACCTGGCGCGCGCCACCTGGCCGGAGACGCGCGCGGCCCACCCGCGCCCCCTTTCGCCGCACGACAATCCGCGCGTGCGCGCGTGCATTGCTGGCGATGAAATGAACCCCAGGTGCAATGGGATGAAGCAATCACACCCACCCTGTCGCAGGTGCGCACATGACCCGGCATTCATTTTCCAGAGGCCGGGATTTTCCGGAGGTGCCCGGTCTAGAGTGCGCGCCCGAGGAGCGACGTTGTCATGGATGCGTTCAAGGTTCTGGTGGTCGACGATGAGCAGCCCATCGCACGCGCGCTGCAGCGACTGTTGAAGCGAGAGGGATTCGAGGTCCAGATTGCCTTCAATGGCAACGAGGCGCTGGAGCGGCTGGAAGGGTTCAGCCCGGACATCGTCCTGACGGATTTCCGGATGCCAGGAATGACGGGCAGCGAGCTGCTCCAGCGCCTCAAACGCACCCATCCGCTGGCCCTGCGCCTCATCATCTCCGGCTACGCGGACTTCAAGTCCGTGGTGGCCTCCGTGAACGAGGGCGAAATCTGCCGCTTCATCAGCAAGCCCTGGGACGACGCGGAGCTGGTGACGTATCTCAAGGGCCTGCTGCGACACCGCGAGACGATGGCGTGCCTCTACGCGCCCTTCCAGGGAGCGCCGAACGGCGTGAACGCGGAGGTGGGCATGTCGGCCGCGTCCATGGTGCTCAAGGTGCAGGTGGCCGACCCGTCCTTCCCGTCGGACCAGGCCGTTTCGCTCATCGAGCGCTTCGCGGGGCTGCTGGCCAATGACAGCCTCAAGGTGGTGGGCGGGTTGCTCGAGCGCTACGGCGGGCGCCTGTCCTTCATGGCGGACGTCGGCGGACCCCAGCGGCTGCGGCTGGAGGTGCCGGTGCCCACCCTGGAGACCGTCAACGCCCTCCGCCCCGGCGCGAGCGACGCCTGACCTCCGCGCACCATCCTTGTCCGACAACGCACCGCGCCATCCGATTTCACCGAAGGGAATTCCCTCGGTCCGTTCTCACCGTGCGCAGGGGGCAGCCCACCGGTGGAACGACACGAGAGCAGCACAACAGAGGGCCTCGCCAGACCGGGCGATGGGCACCGCCGTCAATTCGACGCGTTCGCGCGAGCACGGCGGCCGGCATTGGTGCGAATCGCCCGGCGCCTGTGCTCGGGGGGAGCCATCGACCCGGAGGACCTGGTGCAGGAGACGCTGGAGCGCGCCTACCGTCACTTCGACAAGCTGATGGAGGAGAACGCGGGGGCGGTGAGCGTCTGGTTGAGCACCACGATGAGCAACCGCTTCCTGGACCACTGCCGGCGGCGGCGCACCGAGGTCATGGGCGCGCCCATGCTGCGCCTGGTGCAGGACCTGGACGCCGAAGGCGAAGCGGCGCCCCAGGAGCGGTGGGAGCGGGTGTCTCGCGACGAGTTCCAGCGGGCCATTGACCAGCTGCGCCCGCCGCACCTGCGGGACGCCTACCGGCTGCACGTCGCGGGGTTGCGGTACCGGGCCATTGCCCAGCAGCTCCGCTCGACGGAGGGGACGGTGGGACGGTGGCTCACGGAGGCGCGGCAGGCGCTGCGCGAGCTGTTGGGTGGCAACGACGCCTCGCACGAAGGCCTGGCTGAATCATGAGCAGCGTCTGTGACAACCTGGAGCGCTTCGTCGACGGGGAGATGCTCCCCGCGGACGCGGAGAACTTCCGCCACCACCTGGCCCGCTGCGCGGCGTGCGAGTCGCGGATGAAGGAGCTGCTCGCCCTGGAGCTGCTCGCCGACGACGCGCTGAACAGCCCGGGGCCGGAGCGGCTCGGCGCGCCGTCGCCCTGGCGGAACAAGTCCTGGCTGATGGTGGTGCCGCTCGCGCTCGCGGCGGGCCTGGCCGCGCTGGTGCTGGTGCCCCGGACGCAGCCCACGGGCGCCGCCCCCGAGCTCTGGCTGGCGGAGGCTGCCACCCGGCCCCTGGAAGTCCGCCTCACCCATCCCGGCGCGGACGGACACCGGCCCTACCAGGTGATGCGCAGCGGCACGGGCGCCCGGCCCCAGGCCCTGGCGCTACGCGAGCTGGCACGGCTGGAGGAAGCGGCGGACCACCGGGGCATCGCCTCGGCCTTCCTGCTCCGCGGGGACCTGGCCCAGGCCTCCGCGTTCCTCGACAAGCTGCCCGCGTCCGCCGACCTCGACACGGACCGCGCGGCCATGGCGCTCCAGCAGGATGAGCCGGAGAAGGCGCTCGTCCTGCTGGAGCGCGCGCTGAAGCGCAAGCCTCGCCATGCCCAAGCGCTCTGGAACCAGGCGCTGGCGCTCCAGCGGCTCGGCCTGTCACTGCGCGCCGCGGAGTCCTTCGAACAGGTGGCGAAGCTCGACGAGCGCGGCTGGCGCGACGAGGCGGCCCAGCGCGCCCAGGCGCTACGAAGCGCGGCGGAGCAGGAGCGACAGGACTGGAAGGGCATGCGCCAGGACTGCCAGCGCATGGTGGAAGGCGGTGCGCCGCTCTCCACCGCGCAGGCGGAGGCCCTTCCGGGCATGGCGCGCGTGTGCCTCTACAACGCCCTGCGCGCCGCGGCCTCGCCCGAGCGCGTGGAGTCCCTGCGTCCCCTGGCGGTGGTGCTGGACCGCAAGGAGGACGGAACGCACCTGGAAGACGCCCTGCGCCGCACCGCGCGGCGGGACTTCTCCGCGCGCGCGCCCCTGGCCAGCGAGTACGCGCGCCTCACCCGGGGCGAGGTGAAGGGCGCCGCGCTGGAGTCCTTCCTGTCGCGGCTGCGCGAGGCCCGGCAGGAGGACTTGCTGCTGGGCGCGCTCGCCTACGCGGACCCGCGCCAGTTCCCGGACGAGTACCGGGCGCTCGCGTTGGAGACGAAGGACCCGTGGTTCGCGCTGCTGGCCGAGGAGCGACAGGCTCGGGCGGAGGCCCTCTCGGAGGCCCCGCGGCGCGCGCGGGAGCGGCTCCAGGCCGCGGTGAAGACGTGCGCGGCCTCCGGGAAGCAGCCGTACCGCTGCATGTTGATGCAGCGGGAGCTGGGACTGGTGATGGCGCGGCTGCACCGCCCCGTGGACGCACGCGCCAGCTTCGTGGGCGCCCTGCGCGCCGCGCGCGACAGCCGGGAGTGGGGTTCTCAGCGGAACCTGCTCCAGGACCTGGGACAGGTGGCCCGGACGCAGGGCGACCTGGTGCTGGCCCGGGCGTACGTGGAGGAGCTGCTGCTCCAGACGCCCGAAGGCTGCGCGGGCTCCGAGGTGGCGCTCACCAGCCTGGCGCTCGCGCACCACCGGGCGCTGGACGTCGCGGGGGCCCGGGAGCTGCTGGACCGGGCCATCCAGTGCAGCCAGAAGCCCTCCATGGCGCGGCTGGCCCTGCTGGCCGACCTGGCCCGCACGCCCTTCCGCAAGCCGGAGGACGCGCGGCTGCTGGAGCAGGGGCTGGGGGCGCTGCGCGACTCGGGCACGCAGGACAAGGGGGACCTCGCGCTGCTGCGCCACATCGAGGGACGCTTCTACCTGGAGCAGGACGCGCGCCGGGGACAGGCGCTGCTGCGGCAGGCGCTGGCCGACGCCTCCCAGCTGCCGGCGGTGAACGTGAGCGCGCGCAAGGCCCGCGTCTACAGCTACACGTCCCTCATTTTCGCCGCGGGCCGGACGGGCGAGCTGGCGCAGGGGCTGGCGCTCTTCGCCGAGGAGCACGCCATGCCCGCGCCGGAGCGCTGCGTGCTGGGCGTCACGGTGGACGACGAGCGGACCTTCGTCGTGGCACGGGACGCGGAGGGACGCCTCCTGGGCCATCACGACACGGACCGCACGGCGCCGCTGGTGGGCGTCGATGGACTGGTGCCCGACGCGGTGGTGAAGGCCCTGCGCGCCTGCCCCAGCGTGGACGTCCTCGCGCGTCCGCCGGTGCAGGGCCGCGCGGGGCTGCTGCCGTCCGACATCGCCTGGTCCTACCGGGTGGGCGGCCCGCGCGGCACGCCGCAGCCCCCAGCGAAGGCCCAGCGGCTCATCGTGACGGACGTGCTGTCGCCCGCGTCGCTGCACCTGCCCGCGCTCCGCGCGTGGAACCCCGCCAGCGACCCGGACGAAGGGCTCACGCTGCTCCGCGGCGCGGAGGCCACGCCGCCGCGCGTCCTCGCCGCCATGCGGGACGCCACCGAGGTGCAGGTCCACGCGCACGGCATCATCGACCCGTCGGTGGCGGATGCCTCGGTCCTCGTGCTGTCACCGGAGGCCGCGGGCGGACGCTTCGCGCTCACCACCGGAGACTTGAAGGGACAGCGGCTGCGGGGCCGGCCGGTGGTGCTGCTCGCGGCCTGCTACGCGGGCCACACCAGCGCGTACCTGCATGAGAACTTCGGACTGCCGCTGGCCTTCATCGAATCCGGAGCGCGGGCCGTCCTCGCCGCCACGCAGGAGATTCCCGACGACGAGGCGCACGCCTTCTTCGAGCCCGTCCTGGCGCGGATTCGCGAAGGCGTCCCCGCGGCCGTGGCCCTGCGCGACGAACGTCAGGCCTGGTCGCGGCGCCACGCCAGCGCCTGGGTCCAGCAGGTGCTCCTCTTCGAGTAACCCCCTCCCCTCCACCGAGCGAGTTCATCCCATGAAGAAGTACCTCCTCCCCCTCTCGTGTCTGCTGCTGGCCTCCGCCTGCCAGCACACCGGCAACACGCCGGACTGGAACCCCGCGAAGGACATCCCCGCGGGCACCTATGTCCGCATCACCCTGCAAGACGTCCGAGTTCCCCAACGGCGCTCCACCTACCTGGTGGACCCACGCACGGACACCGTGGTGGAGCGACGGGATGGCAAGCGCGCCTACGCGGCGGAGGCCCCCCAGGCGCTCGAAAGCGAGGCCGCCGTCACCGCCACGCAGACCGCCCCCGCGCCCACCAGCAGCGTCACCGTCGCCATGTCCGTCAATTGCCGAATCACCAAGGTTGCGAAGGACGGCTGCGTGGACCTGGCCATCGACCCCAAGCATGAGACGTCCGGGGACCCGAACCCCATCAAGGAGGAGTCGCGGCGCATCGCCCTCACGGAGCGCTACGTGAAGCAGATGGCTGTGAGCGTCTTGCAGACGGCGCGCCGCACCGGCGTCCGGGTGCAGGTGCCCGCGGGCAAGGCAGCGGCGCAATAACGGTCCGCGAGGGCCTACCGCGCGTCCGCCCCCGAGGCGCCCTCGGGAGGCGGCGCGACCGGCGCGAGCCCCCCCAGCGTCTCCACGTAGGTGGCGGCCACGCGGAGGAAGCGCGCGCCCTTCACCCCGGTGAGGTACTGCCGCTTCATCGCGCGCGTCGCCCCCACGTAGAACATGGCGCGGCGGATGCGTTCGTTCTCCCGGGCCGAGCGCTCGCGGGCACCGGCCATCCACTGCTCCGCGGTGTCCAGCGCGTCCAGGCCCGCGAAGAAGACAATGGGGCATTCGTGCCCCTTGCAGGAGAACACAGTGGTGGCGCGCACGTGGTCCACCCCGCTGACGCGGAAGTCCGTCACGTTGCGCCCGCCCTTGCCGCCATAGGCCTCCGCGGGCACGCCCGCGCGCTTGAGCGCCTGCGTGTACTGGGACGGCATGACGGGGGCCACCACGAGGATGTCGCTGGGGTGGACGCCCTCCTCGCGGATGAGGCGGGCAATCTCACGAGCCACCTGCCGCGCCTCGCTTGCGCTGGAGGCGAAGCCGCGCACCTGGGGTAGCACGCCGCCGCGCTCGGTGGACTGCACGCGGAAGAGGCCCTCCAGCGTCTCCTCCGGAAGCCAGACGAGCCCCTCGCGCGCCAGCTCACCCACCTTCATGTATTCGCGCATGCCTGGCTCGGCGGCGTTGTGCTGGCGCAGCGGGTCCAGCACCACGTTGAAGGCCACGTCGAGGATGTCGCGGGTGGCGCGGAATGTCTCCTTGAGGACGCGGGTGCGGCCACGGAACGACAGCCCTTCGGGGAGCTGCTCCTTGAGCGCGTCGATGGGCACCTGGCCATAGACGTTCTGCGAGTCATCCATGAAGAGCTGGAAGCAGCGCACCTCGCGCCCGTCCGGCAGCGTGTCCGGTCGCACCAGCGCGTGGAGCATGGCCAGCGCCTTGGCGTCCATGTCCTGCGCCTCATCCACGAAGACGCCGTCGAAGGAGGCGGGGGCATGACGGCGCAGCGCGCCCACATGCCGCACCGTCACCCGCGCGCGCAGCTCGCGCACCCGCAGGCGGCCCGCGCGCTGAGCCAGCGCCTCCACCAACAACGTGTCCACCAGCGGGGCCAGCGCCCGGTTGAAGAAGGACACCAGCACCTGCGCCTCGGAGTGCTCCAGCAGGTAGCGCGCCACCCAGTGCGCCAGCACGTACGTCTTGCCGCTGCCGGCCACGCCGCGCACCAGGTGGTGCCCGTCATCGAAGCGGCGCTCGAAGAGGGACACCTGTTCATGCGTGAAGAGGGGCCGGCCGGGCCGCGCGCCCGAGATTTCCGCGCCCAGGTCCACCGGCACCGGCGGGGGTGGTGGCGGCGGAGCGCGCTGCGGCACTGGCAGCGGCTCCAGGCGCAGCGGCTCACCGGGGTGCACGCGCAGGCGCGGCAGCAGCGACAGGAAGCGCTGGGGAATGGTGGCGGCGCGGGCCTCGTCGCGGGAGGCCAGCACCAGCAGGTAGTCCTTCGCGCGGCTGGCGGCCACGTTGAGCATGGGCACCAGCGTGTGGGGCGGAAAGGGCCTGCCCCCGGCGACGGTGTCCACCAGCACCACGTCGTACTGGGTGCCCTGCTGGCGGTGGATGGTGGACGCGCTGAAGACGTCCCCGCGCAGGCCCGCGGCGTTGCCCAGCCGGCGCAGCAGCGCGGCCTGCGCGCGGTAGGGCGTGACACACAAGACGCTGAGGCCCGAGCGCACCGCCTCGCGCGCCAGGGACACGGCGAGGTTGGCGGACAGCTCGCGCTGGTAGCCGGAGCCCGTCTCCCCGCGTCCGTGCGTGAGGCGCTTTGAATCTCGCGTGAGCCCGTCCAGCACCACCCAGCCCGCGCGCACCGAAGGGAACGAGGCCACCGGCGCGGGCCGCTCCGCGCGCTGCTTGACGACGTCGCCATCCTCCAGCGCGCCGCCGTAGCAGAAGTGGCTCACCACCTTCGCGATGTCCGGGTGCATGCGGTGCTGGGTGCGCAGCAGCAACACGTCCGCGCGCGCCGCGTCCTTCACCGCGTCTTCCAGGTGCGACAGCCCGCTGCCGCGAAGCCACTTCTGCGTGCCCTTGCCCGCGCCCTCCGCGGCGCGGCTCACCGGGCCAATCTGCTTCGGGTCACCCGCCAGCGTCACCCGCTCCGCCAACGGCCCCATCAACGCGGTGGCCGCGCGCGTCACCATGCCGGCCTCGTCCACCACCAGCCGCGCGAAGTGCTGCTTCCCCTCCAGCTCCGACACCAGCCGCAGCGCGCGGTGCACGGTGAGCACCACCAGCGGGCAGTCCCCCTTCTCCACTTCCTTGAGCGTGGGGTCCTTCACCTTGCCGCGCAGCCCGCGCAGCTCCGCCTGGAGCCTGGCCAGCTCATGGGCGGGGCCGCCGCGCACCCGCTGGAGGATGAGCTCCCGCTCCCGCTCCTCGATGCTGGCGCGCAGCTTGCCGCCCTTGGTGTCCTCCAGCATGACGGTGGGCAGCTTCACCAGCGCCTCGCTCGCGCCGGTGCCACCCCGGAAGATGCTGCGCGCCAGGGGCCGCAGCGGAATGGGCTCGCGCTCCAGCAGCGCGCTGACGCGGAGGACCAGCTCGTCCGCGGCGCGGTTGGTGGGCGCCACCGCGAGGATGCGCTCGCCAGGGAAGGCGCGCAGCGCCCGCGCGATGAGGTCCGCCACGGCCGTCGTCTTGCCCGTACCGGGAGGGCCCCAGATGCAGCCCCAGGGCTGGCGCCACAGCCGGTCGGCCGGAATCAAGGCCTCGTCCCGAGGCGTCAGGGTGACGGGGGGCGCCTCCCCGCAGGCGCGGCTCAGGGACTCGGTGAGGGCATCCTGCCGCTCTTCGTATGCGGAGGCCGCCGCGCACAGGGCCTCGGCGAAGTCATAGGGCCGGTAGCACCAGCGGTCCGCGGACAGCGCGCGGCGGTCCACGTCATCCCCGTGGCTGGGCGCGGCGAACACCCGCCCCGACTCGAAGTCCAGGTGCACGACGTCTCCACCGAAGACACACTCCTCCCCCAGGAAGCCGAGCACCGAGCCTCCCGACCAGTCCGGGTCCGCCGCCGGACGCGGGATGAGCGACAGCACCCCTGGCCCCTGGAGGCTGACCTCGCGCACGTCCTGCAGCAGCTGCGCGCGGTACTGGCTGCGCTCGGACAGCAGCGCCTCCCGCAGGTCCTCCGGGAGATACGCGGGCGGAGCCCAGAGCTCGCGGCGCTTCCCGCTGGCCACCGCGGCGCGCATCGCCTCGCGCTCGGTGGGGCTGACGTCCTCTGGCGCGGAGACATCGCGGGATGGAACGTCCTCCCCGCCTTCCCGTCCTCGCGCCATCCGCGACACGAGCAGCAACGGGTTCGGCGCCCGGGCCACGTCCGCCTTCTCCTCGGTGGGCGCGGGGGCCTGGGGTGGCTCCACGGGCACGGCGTTCTCGGAGCGCCGCAGCGCCACGTCCTCCTCACGAGGCGGCACGGGCCCCTGGAACGTGTTGCGCCAGCGAGGCACTGAACCCGCCCGCCGGGGCGGAGCGGCTTCGGGCGGCGGCGCATCGTCGTATTCGACATGCAGCTCACGCGTGGACGCAGGCGCCTGCGGGTCCCCCTCCCCGGACTCCGCCGCCTCGCCCGCACGCCCCGCCTCCGGCCCCCGCATCATCGGACGCGCGACCTCCACGCCTCGCCGCGCACCGGCCCTGAGCCACCGGTGCCATGCGGGGCCGTTACCTCCGGCAGGGCCGGAGAAGACGCTGCGGCTGCCATGACGAACACTCGCGAAGCCTACACTTCATGACCTGCCCACCCGAACAGGTCGCCACATGTAAGAGGCCGGCCAAGGTAGGGGAGGCTTGGATCGCCGTCAATGCGCCACACCCAGGGTGCATGCGCGGTGGGTAGGAAGGCAGGCCGCCTGGGTGTACACCCTCTCCAGCCGGGCTTGCTTCCGCATCCTCCCGATGTTCTGGGTGGAAGCCCCCCGCCCCCCACCGACATGGCCTATTCGACGCGCTACGCCCATCCCTTCCTGCCCACCACCCGCGCCGACATGCAGGCGCGCGGCTGGGAGCAGTGCGACATCATCATCGTGACGGGGGACGCGTACGTGGACCACCCGGCCTTCGGGCCGGTGCTCATCGCGCGCTTCCTGGAGGGGCGCGGCTTCAAGGTGGGGCTCATCCCCCAGCCAGACTGGCACTCAGCCGAGCCCTTCAAGGCGCTGGGGCCCCCGCGCATGTTCTTCGGCGTGGCCGCGGGCAACCTGGACTCGATGCTCAACCGGCTGACGGCCCAGAAGAAGAACCGCTCGGAGGACCAGTACAGCCCCGGCGGGCAGACGAACTGCCGGCCGGACCGGGCCACCATCGTCTACGCGCAGCGCTGCCGTGAGGCCTACCCCGACGTCCCCATCATCCTGGGTGGCATCGAGGCCAGCCTCCGCCGCATCGCCCACTTCGACTACTGGAGCGAGAAGGTGCGCCGCTCCATCCTCTTCGACGCCAAGGCGGACCTGCTCGTCTTCGGCATGGGCGAGCGCCCCATCATGGAGGTCGCGGACCGCATGCGCCAGGGTGAGCGCATCCAGGACATCCGCGACGTGCGCGGCACCGCGTACACCATCAACGACGAGGAGATGCGCGCCCTGGAGGCGGACCCGGCCAGGCGCGCCGTGGACCGCAAGACGGTGGTGCTGCCGTCCTATGAGCAGGTCATCGAGGACAAGCGCGCCTTCGCGGTGATGAGCCGCGACTTCCAGATGGAGACCAACCCCGGCAACGCGCGTGCGCTGGCGCAGCGCCACGGCAACCGCGCCATCTACATGAACCCGCCCGCGCTCCCGCTGGAGGACGGCGTGGGCACCACGGGCGCCGAAGGCAAGTCCGTGGCCATGGACGAGCTGTACGACTTGCCCTTCAACCGCGTGCCGCACCCGATGTACCAGGAGCGCATCCCCGCCTACGAGACGGTGAAGCACTCCATCGTCCTCATGCGCGGGTGCTTCGGCGGCTGCACCTTCTGCTCCATCACCGAGCACGAGGGCCGCGTCATCCAGAGCCGCTCCGCGGAGAGCGTGCTGCGCGAGGTCCGCGCCCTGCGCCGCATGGGCGACTTCCGGGGCACCATCACCGACCTGGGGGGCCCCACCGCCAACATGTACAAGCTCAAGTGCAAGAGCGAGGACATCGAGAAGCGGTGCCGCAAGCTGTCCTGCGTCCACCCGGGCGTGTGTGAGAACCTCCAGACGGACCACGGGCCGCTCATCAGCCTGATGCAGGACGTGCGCAAGGAGGACGGCGTCAAGCACGTCTTCATCGCCAGCGGCGTGCGGTACGACCTGGCGGAGCGCTCGCCGGAGTACGTGAAGGAATTGGCCGCGCACCACGTGGGTGGGCAGCTCTCCGTGGCGCCGGAGCACGTCTCCCCGCGCGTGCTGGAGAAGATGAAGAAGCCCGGCATCGAGAGCTTCGAGCGCTTCCAGCAGATGTTCGCCTGCGCCAGCGAAGAGGCCGGCAAGGAGCAGTACGACATCCCTTACTTCATCAGCGGACACCCCGGCTCCACGCTGGAGGACATGGTGGAGCTGGCGCTGTGGCTGAAGCAGAACGGGAAGCGGCCCCGGCAGGTGCAGGACTTCATCCCCACCCCCATGGCCATGGCCACCGCCATGTACTTCACGGGCCTGGACCCGCTGAAGATGGAGCCCGTCTACACGGCCCAGGGCCTGCGCGAGAAGCGGCTCCAGAAGGCGCTGCTGCTCTACTGGAACCCGGAGCAGTGGCCGCTGGCCCGCGAGGCGCTGACGCTGGCCGGCCGCGAGGACCTCATCGGCCGCGGGCCCCACGCGCTCGTCCCGCCGGAGTCGCCCGGGGAGGCCGCGCGCCGGCAGCGCGCCGAGCGCGACACCCACGCAGGTGCCTCCACGCCGCGTCGCGAGGCCGCGCCCCGCCCCGGCCCGCATGGCACCGCGCGGCGCCGTCCCGGTGGGCCTCGCGCCCGCTGAGCGCCCTGGGACACGGGAGCCCGAACGCGCGGTTTGAATAAACCGCCGCCCTTTTCGTCGGGCTCCCACCATGCTCAGCCTCCTCTCCGCGTTGTGGCTCGCCACGGCTCCCGTGACGGCCCCGGAACAGCCCGTGGTCCGCCCCCCGCCTCCGCAGTGCGTGTTCTCCCAGGGACGCTCCGTGTGCGGATACCAGTGCAAGCGCACCGCGACGCAGGCGGCCTGCGCCCGGACGCCCTATGGCATCTGTGAAATCCTGGTGGGGGGCGTCCATTGTTGGGACCCGCCCCTGGTCGCCATCCAGCACCCGCCCACCGCGAGCGCGAAGCCGGAGTGCAAGGAGAGCCGGGGCCAGGTGGCCTGCGGCTACAACTGCCGCCAGTTCAACGGCGAGGTGGCCTGCAACCGGACGCCGTATGGCGTGTGCTCCACGAACTTCAACACGCTGACCTGTTGGGATCCACCGGACGCCGTCATCCACCAGTACGGCGCCCAGACGCCCGCGCCCCGCTGCCTCAACGCCTCCGAGGACCTGGCCTGCGGCTATGACTGCAAGGCCACGCGCACCGAGGTCCAGTGCGCCAACACGCCGGACGGCGTGTGCCGGCTCGACAACCAGCGCTTCAGCTGCTTCGACCCGCCGTCGCTGCTGCACTGCGACCACAGCGCGCCGCCGCCCCCCCGGCACTGAGGACACACGTCCAGCGCGTGTGGCTCGGCACGCGAGTCCTGCCCACGAAGAGAGGCCACGGCCCCCCTTTGCGGCGCTACACGGCTTCCGGATAGGGTGCGCCGCCTTTCGCAACATCGCGACACATCCAGGAGCACGAAGACGATGGCCAGGACGACCCAGGAGCAGACCCAGGAGCGCCACGCGTTTCTGCTCGACCTCTTCCGCCAGCAGCCGGACATCAGCAGCAAGGAAGCGCTGGAGTCCTTCAAGGAGAAGTTTGGCGGCACCATCAACATGAAGACGTTCAACCAGCTCCGCGAGCAGGCCGAGGACGAAGTCGCGTCGGCAGCCCCCGCCCCCGCGCCCGCCCCGGAAGTGGAGTCCGAGCCCGAGTCCGAGGAGACCGAGGCCACGGTGGATGACGCCGCGTCCCGCTTGAAGGCCGCCGCGTCCCCGGACGCCCTCAACGGCGCGCCCGCCTCCCCGGCCAAGAAGCCCAAGGCGAAGGGCAGCGGCCCGAAGAACATCTTCGTGGACGCGCCCAAGGAGCACCTCACCTTCCTGGAGGGCATCATCCAGCAGCTCCAGGAGGCCGGCGCCGCCAACATCCGCATCGACCACGCCACGGACCGGTGGATGGTCGTCGTGGTGGACTCGAAGTAGTCCGAAGTCCCCGAGCCCGCGCGCCCGTCACCTGACACTGGCGCGCGCGGGCCCGGCCCGCCTCGCGTTCCCGGTGGCCACCAGCGCCCACGGTGTGGATGAATCGTGTGCGTGATGCGCACGCTCCTCACTGTCTCCGTCCTGCTGTTCGCCACCGCCTGTTCCCACGCCAGCGCCACGCGCCTCGATTCGGCGGTGGAGCCCCCAGGTCCCCAGGCCCCCTTGTCCGGCGGGTGGAAGTCTTCGCTGCACCGTGAGCACCCGCTCTCCGGCCGCATCTGGGACGTGAAGGCCGCGCGCTTCGTGGACGCGGAGGCGCTGCGCGGCGCCCTCACCCAGGCCCGCTTCGTGGTGCTGGGCGAGCGCCATGACCAGCCCGACCACCACCGGCTCCAGGCGTGGCTCGTCCAGGCGCTGGCCACGGGAGGACGAAAGCCCGCGCTGGCCTTCGAGATGCTGGACGTGGGGCAGCAGGCAGCGGTGGATGCGGCGCTGGCGCGGGCTCCGCGCGACGCGGAGGCGCTCGCGCTCGCCGTCGACTGGGCGGACAGTGGCTGGCCGGACTGGAGCCTGTACCGACCCGTCTTCAAGGCCGGGCTGAAGGCGGAGCTCCCCATCGTCGCCGCCAACCTGCCGCGCGCGCAGGTGCGTGATTTGGTGATGCGCGGTCCGGACGCGCTGGCCCCCGAGCTGCGCCAGCGCCTGTCCCTGGACACGCCGCTGCCGGAGGCCGTGGAGCAGGCGATGCGGCAGGAGCAGGACGAGGCCCACTGTGGCCACCTGCCCAAGGAGCTGCTGGGTCCCATGGTGCAGGCCCAGCGCGCACGGGACGCGCACCTGGCGGACCGGCTGTCGAGCGCGGCGACGGACCAGGGCGGCGTGCTCATCACCGGCAATGGCCATGCCCGGACAGACCGGGGCGTCCCCGCGCGGCTCGCGGCCCGTGCGCCCGACCAGGACGTGCGCTCCGTGGGATTGCTGGAGGTCGACCCGAAGCAGCCCGAGCCGACGGACTACGCGGCCTCCTTCGGCACGCAATCGTTGCCCTTCGACTATGTCTGGTTCACCCCGGCGGTGCCCATGGAGGACCCGTGCGCGGCGCTCCTCAAGCGCCCCAAGAAGTAACGCCCGGGGCGCGTGGCGTGACATAGCCAACATGCCAGCAATTGGGCTATGTCGGCGCGCCCATGACGTCCTCGCTCCTCGCCGCCTCGCTCATCATCGCTTTAGGACAGAGCCCGGAGTCCGTCTCCACGGAGCCCGCTGCGCCAGAAGGCTCCTTCCTCCAGACGCGTCTGTCCTTCCTCGCGGGAGACACCGACTTCGGCGCCCCTGATGCCACCACGCGGTTCCATGTCGCGCTGGACGCGCGCACAGCGGAGCTGGCGTCCGGCCTGCGCGCCGAAGCAGGGCTGTCGTTGTTCATCAATCCGGTCGCCGTCTCCGGCGCCATCCTTCAGGACAACGCCAGCTTCTTCGGCCTCCGGTATCGGCCTTCCTCCTGGGCGCCCGATGAGCGCCTGGCCTTGACGGTGTTCCCGGTGAGCGCCACCCGACTGCACATGGGCTACGAGAACCCGGTGGCCTGGGCACGCATCTCGTCCATGACGCGCTCGGGAGATGACGGCGAACCCGCCCTGGAGCTGCGCCTGTCGCGGTGGAGATGGGATGCTTTCGTCGCCGCCAGATTCCCCAGCCTGCAGAACGGCGTGACCCAGGAGTTGGAGCGGCGCCTCATGCTCCTGGTGGGCGCCGGAGTGAACCTCTCCCCGGCCTTCCGGGTGGAAGCCGGGGCCGCGAACCTCGACCTGGGCCCCGGGAGCCTGCCCTACATCAGCGGCTGGGAGGGCGACATCTACACGCGCGGCGTGTCCGGGCGAGTGATGTGGCGCCATGGCGTCCCCGTCGGAGCGAACGTCGACCTGGCGCTCTACGAGGGAGACCCGACCTTCTTCGAGCGCTTCTTCGCCTCCGACGTCTATCCCGGTGGCTTTGGAGCCCACGTCGCACTGGAAGGGAGCTACGTCTCCCAGCAGCTCATCGACAGTGAGTCGCCCGTGCAGGGTGCCATGCGAAAGCAAGCAGCGCACGCCGCGGCGCTGGTGACTCGGTTCAAGTGGGACCGGCTCCGGCTTCACGCGCTCGCGTACTACAGGACGCCCTCGTTCATGGTGCTTTCGCACCCGGGCTTCTTCCCGACGGGAGGCGCCCTGTTCGAACAGATGGAGGCGCTGGCCGAGCTGTCCGCGACGGTGGGGGCGGACTACTTCCTCCAAGACTGGGGGCTCACGCCCGGCTTCCTCGTCCGCGTCACCGCCCCGGCCACACTGAAGTCGCTGGTTCCGCAGCCGATGTGGCCCCGCAGCAATCCCCTCATCGTTCGGGGCAACAACTTGTATTCCTCGTTGCCGGAGGGCGAAGACCGGAGCCCCATCCTCACCGCGAAGGCCACCGCGCGGTGGGACCTGGGCGAGGTCGCAGGTGTCCTGGCCGAGCTCTTCTACACACGCGACCCGAACCAGACCACCTACGCGGATGACGACACGGGCGTAGCAGTGGTGGTCTGGGATTCGCAGGACATCGTGGGCGGCAACCTGCTGCTCCAGGTGCGCTTCTAGACCTGCGTTGGAAGGACCAAGACGCTACGCAGCGCGGCGCTCGTACCGAGCTTCACGCCGTGGGGACCGTCCCGCCATCGACGACGAACTCCGTCCCCGTCACCGAGCCCGCGCGTGGTGAGGCGACGAAGGCGATGAGGTCGGCGACCTCGCGAGGTTTCGCCGGACGCCCGACAGGGATGCCACCCAGCGACTTCATGACGATCTGCTTGCCGCCCTCGTAGTCGGTGCCCGCCTGCTTCGCCAGACGCTCGACGAGGTGCACGGCGGCCTCTGTCTCGACCCAGCCTGGCGAGACGCGCACCACGCGCACGCCTTGAGGCGTCACCTCTTTCGACAGCGCCTTGCTGTACGTGGAGAGCGCCGCCTTCGCCGCCGCGTACGCCGTCGTGGATTCGGGCAGCGGCAGCTCATGCTGAATCGAGGTGACGTGCACGATGACGCCGGAGCCCTGCGCGAGCATCGTCGGCAACAGCGCGCGGTCGAGCCGCACGGCGGGCATGAGGTTCAGGTTCAGCTCTTTCTGCCATTCGTCGTCCGTGAGTGCCGCGAAGCCGCCGCCCGGGGCGGAGGAGCCTCCCAGCACATGCACGAGGATGTCGATGCCCCCGAGGTGCGCAATGGACTGCCGGGCGACCTCTGCGCAGCCCGTCGCCGTCGTCACGTCAGCCGAGACATAGTGGACGTCCTGCGTGTCGCTCGGCACCGTGCGCGCCGTGGCGACGACGCGTACGCCCGCCTCGACCAGCGCCGCGACGACCGCCGCTCCGACGCCTTTTGTCCCCCCCGTGACGAGCGCCCGTCGGCCCTCCAATTCGAGGTCGAAGCTCATGAACCAATCTCCAAGCGCGTGATGAGGTGGCCAGCGACGGTGAACGCGAAGCGCAGGTGCGCCGGGCTGCCAGGGAAGCTGCCGCTCACCTTCGCGGTCACTGTCGTGCGCGCTCCGGCAGTCTCCGCGGACAGGGGCTCGGTGGAGAAAGCGTACCTGGCCACCACAGCGACGTGCCACGCGGCAATGGCGGCGCGACCGCGATGCGCGTGTCCCTCGTCCAGGACGACGGCGTCGTCGGCGAAATACCGGGCGACAGCCCGCGGGTCGGTGGTCTCGCTCGCGAAGAAGCTCGCGATGGGCGCGAGCAGGTTCAAAGAAGCAGCGTGATTCGTTGGCATGGCCATATCAGTAAAAGCGCGGTATCTATTTCACAAGAACACACGAAAAAGTGGGGTACATACCTTTGGGTAAGCATGACCATCACACGCCTGTGACGGCGGCCAGCGGCATCGAGGGCGCCATCCAGATGCTCGAAGGCCGCTGGAAGCTGGTCATCCTCTTCCACCTCTTCGGCGGGCAGAAGCTGCGTTTCTCCAACCTTGAGCGCGCCATCCCCGCCATCTCGCAGAAGATGCTCATCCAGCAGCTCCGGCAGTTGGAGCAAGACGGCATCGTCACGCGCATCGTGCACGCCCAGGTACCGCCGAAGGTCGAGTACCACCTGACCGACTGGGGCCAGTCTCTCTGTCCAGCCCTCGACGAATTGCTGACCTGGGCAGAAAGACGGCCCACGCTGAAGCGTGAAGGGCAATCACCGAAGGAATAGGCGGCACTGCGCGAGCCGGCTGACAGGACGCCCGCCCAGCGCCTGCCTGCCCTCCAGGCCGCTCGGGAATCACGCCTCGTCGTGCAGGTCACCCGCCGCGCAACGTCACCAGCGCTCGCTGGAAGTCCTCGGGCAATGGCGCCTCGACGCGGACGGGCTGGCCAGTAGCGGGGCTGGGCAGCTCCAAGGTGAAGGCATGCAGCGCCTGCCGCCCCAGCGCCCGCGCCGCGGCATGCGCGCGCGCCTCCGGCGGCCCGTAGAGTGAATCCGCCAGCACGGGGAACCCGGCCTCGGAGAGCTGCACGCGAATCTGGTGCGTGCGGCCCGTGTCCAAGTCGACCTCCAGCAGCGCGGCATCCGCGAAGCGCTCGCGGACCTCGAAGGAGAGCGCGGCCCGGCGCGCGGAGGGCACGCGGGTGGTGAAGCGCCGAGGGTCCGCCGGGTCTCTGGCATAGGGCGCCTCCAGACGTCCCCGCGAGGGTGGCTGCCCCAGCACCAGCGTCCAGTAGCGCTTGTCCACGCGCTTCTCCTGGAAGGAGCGCAGGAGCGCGGCGGCGGACGCATCCGTGCGCGCGAACGCCAGGCAGCCACTCGTCTCCCGGTCCAGCCGGTGCACCACCCCGGGCCAGGCCAGGCCCTCCACATTGAAGGGCGGCTGCTGGGCGGCGAGCAGCCCCACCACGGAGGCCGCGCGGCCTTCTGGCTCCACCACGAGGCCCGGAGGCTTGTTCACGATGACCAGGGCCGCGTCGTCGTGAAGCACCGGCAGCAGCGGCCCTTCGGCAGAGGCCACCGGCGCGGCGCGAGGCTCCGGCCTGTCGAGCTCAATCTCCTCACCGCCCCACAGCTTGCGCGTGGGCTGGCACTGCTTGCCCCGAATGCGAACCGCTCCCGAATCAATCAGGGCACGGGCCCGCTCCAGGTTGAGGCCCGGGACCTGCTTCGACAGGAAGCGGTCGAGCCGCTCGCCAGCGGACTCACGAGGAACCTGGACCTTCTGCTGTGCCATGGCGCTTCCCGTCCCTCAACCCGAGGGGCGAGTCAACGGCCTTGGCCAGCGTTCTCCCCACGCCACACGGGCGCATGTCTTGCGGACGGCGGGGATGGCCCGGAAGATGGTGGAGAATCGACCCGGTCCGCTCCCGTGAATCCGCCCTGCCCCTCGTGTCATACGCCCCACCCTGGCGCCGAGCCAGGCACGCGACGCACCTGCGCCGCCTGCGGTGCGGACCTCGCGTCAGGCACGGAGGCGCGACGGCCAGCGGCAGCGCCGGACCTCACGGGTGAATCCCTGGGCGGCTTCCAGTTGAACGCCCGCCTGGGCACCGACGACACGGGCTGGCTGTACACCGCGGAAGGCCATGTGGGCCCGTGCACGGTGAAGGTGATGTCTTCCTCGGTGACAGCGGCCGCGGAGGCGCGGGCGCGCTTCCACCGCGAGGCGGAGACCCTGCGGAGCCTCCGCCACCCAGTCATCGTCCGCGTCCTGGCGGTGGGCGAGGAGCGCGGCCACTGCTGGTACGCCCTGGAGCCCGTGATTGCGCCTGACCTGGAGACGCGGCTGGACCGGCTGAACGCCCTGCCCTTCCAAGAGGTGGAGCTACTGGCGCTGCGGCTGCTCGATGCGCTCGGCGCCGCGCACGATGTGGGGCTCGTCCACGGAGACGTGCGGCCCCAGAACATCCTGCTCGCGAAGGACGGCGCGATGCTGACGAACTTCGGCTTGTCGCTCGTACCTCCCGGTGCCCACGCCTACCAGGCCCCCGAACAACGCCAGTGGGGCCGCGCCGTCCCGCAGTCGGACCTGCATGCGCTGGGATACGTCCTGCACGAGGCCCTCACGGGAGGTCTGCCCGGGACGCAGCCGCTCCCCCACGGCGTGCCCCGGCACCTGCGCCGGCTGCTGAAGAGCCTGCTCGCGGAAGCCATCCAGGACCGCCCCGACAGCGCCATCTCCGCGCGGCGGCTGCTGACCCGGCGCGCGCCGCTGGGCCTCCTGGCCGTGGGCATCGCGGCGTTGCTGGCGCTGGTGATGTTCCTGCTGCTGCGCGCGGCGTGAGCGCCTCTCGCTCAGAGGCCCTGGAGCTGGTCGCTGGACATGCGGTGCTTGGGCTTGCGGCGGATGAAGCGGTTCGCGTCGCCGCGCCGGTAGCAGGTGATGAGGCGCTCCTCGTCATTGAGCAGGACAATCCACCCACGCGCCTGCCGCGCCACCTCCAGGCTCCGCCACGTCCGAGGCAGCTCCCGCTCCAGCACCGTGACGTGCGTCATGCCCGTCGCCCGGGTCCGCATGCCAAACTCCAGGATGAAGTCGAGCACCTCGTCACGAAGCTGCCGAAGCGAGCTGCGCTCGACGAAGTGACGCGTGGCGGAAAACCCAGGGGAGACGGGCGGACGGCAAACGGTCATGGCGTGGACCTCCTGTTGCCAGGAGGCCATTACACATGCCGTTCCAACGCCTCATTCCCGAGATTCCGCGCACTTGGTCGGCCGCGGCGCAGCGCGCGAATGACATTCCGTCAATTCCCATGCAGTCGCGTGACAGCGAGACGCAGACGCCCCGGCGCCGGCCGTCCCTGGCTGCTCCGGACACATGGTGTAGAAGGCCCACCATGCGCTCCGCGTCGAAGCCGTCCCCCGGTGAGTTGCTCCAGGATGCCACCCGCGCCTACGTGCGCGGATATCGCACGGCATCCCTCTGCGCCGGCATCACCCTGGGCGGCGTGCATCACGTCGAGGCGCTGCGACGCAAGGGCGCGCCGCCAACCGACAGCGCCCTCTTCGCGCTGGGCGAGCTGACCCCGGTCTTCACGGGGGCCCTCCTCGCGTTGCTCGTGGACCAGGGCAAGGCGCGGCTCGACATGCCCCTGTCCGAGGTGATTCCCCGGTCGCTGCTCGTGGATGCCACCGCGGGCCGCATCACCCTGGAGCAGCTGGCGACCCACACCTCGGGAATGCCCCACCTGCCGCCCAACCTGGAGCAGGACGCCCAGACAATGGACGACCCCTTCGGCCATTACGACGCGAGACTCTTCGGAGAGTTCCTCCAAACCTATCAGCCGCAGTGGCCGCCGCCGCGCCGCCATGCGCCCTCCATCCTGGGCATGGGCGTGCTGGGCCATGCCCTCTCCCGGCGCGCGGGGCTCAACTACGGACACGCGCTGAGGGACCTGCTCTTCAAGCCCCTGGGCATGGCCGACACCACGCTGCGCCTGTCCGAGGAGCAGGCGCCGCGCCTGGCGCCCGGTCACACCGCGCGAGGCAAACCGGTCCCCCCATGGACCTTCCCAGCACTGCCGGGAGCGGGCGCCGCCTACTCCACCACGCCAGACCTGCTCCGCTTCCTCGACGCGAACCTCGGACGGGGCGACGCGGGCGTCGTGCGCGCCCTGCAATTGACACATGTGCCGCGCGCGGAGGCGACCCCTGGGAAGGTGGGGCTGGGGTGGAGCGTGACGCAGGTGCGTGGGCAGCCCGTGGTGTGGCGCGCCTCCGTCATCCGGGGCTATACCGGCTTCATCGGCTTCGCCGCCGGGGCGGACGCGGGCGTGGTGCTCCTGGCGAACCAGGGCTGGTCCTTCTTCTCCGCGCTCCGTGGGCGCATCCCCCTGCAAGCCCCAGGGCTCGAGCTGCTCTCCCGTCTCCTCCCTGAATGAGCGCGCCAGGGAGGCGCCGTCCGACTTCGCGGGAGAGGAACCGGGGCGCGCGAGCTCAGGGCAGGCGGCGCAGGGGCAGCAGGGCCCGGAGACGCGCGTCCCGCAGGAAGAGTCCCGCCCAGGCGAAAACGCCCACGAGGACGGGGGCGATGAACGGCTCAGACAAACGCACATGCGTCGCGGTGGCGCCGCCGAGGTAGCCCGTGACGAGGATGGCGCCCAGCACGGCCGTCCGCGGCACCGCGTAGAGCATCATGCAGAGGAGCTCGGTGATGCCAATGGCCAGCAACACCGCGCCAGGGTAGCCAGACTTCTCGAATCCCTGGATGGCTTCGGGTGACTGGCCCAGCTTCATCGACGCGCTGAAGGTCAGCATGGCGACGACGAGTCCGGTGAAGATGCGTCCCAGCCAGAGCATCCAGCCCTTGGCGGCGGGAGCGGCCTGCGTGGAGGCCGGGGAGACGGCGGCGGAGGAAGGGCTCGACATGAGAGAGACGTCCTGGGTGGAAGTGGAACCTGGAAGCCGCGCCGTTCTAACGGCCCCCCACACTTCTCCACAAGAGATAGCGCGTGACATTGACGGAGCGGTGGGCCGCGCGCTCCAATGGCCATCACTGGGGGGCGTTCCATGACGGTGCTGAACGAATTGCGCAAGCGCATTGACTCACGCTTTCCACTCACCGCCTATGCGGACCCAGCGCCACGCGCATTCCAGCCCACCGCCCTGCTGGCGTTCGCCACCCGGGTGACGGATGCCTATGAGGCCGACGCCCGGCACCTCGATGAGGAATGCAGCGCCTCCTGGCGCGCGCTGCTGGCCCATGCCTTCGCCGTCTACGAAGCCGTCCGGCCCTGTCTGTCCATTCGCTATTCGACGCGCACCGTCTACTCAGGCCCGGAGGACATCGTCGCGGACCTGAACCGGGGGCAGCTCGAAATCAACACCGAGCACTGCGAGCATCCCTTGTGGACGCCGGAGGAGAACTGCGTCTTCCGCATCGTCCATGACGTGATTCCGCATGCCATGTACGTGCGGCCCTTCTCGCTGGAAGGAGAAGTGCTCGCCTTCCATGACCACGTCCGCCGGGCACCCGCAGAGGCGAAGCTGGCGCTGTTCACGGAAATCTTCGGCTATGCCGCCATCCGCTACTCCACCGGCGTGTATCCCGAGACTCAGAAGTGCATTGTCTTCCCGGAGCTGCTCGCGGACTACGAAGCGGGCTTCCTCCCGACCACGGGCAACCCCTCCACGTATCCCGAGGCGTAAGCCCTTCGAACGTCAGCGCCGGGTCGTCTTCTTGCGAGCGGTCCGCGCCGCCGCCGTGTTGCGCACGAACTGCTTGCCACGCCGGGTCCCCTCGCGCTTCTTGCGCTCCGTCGCGCGCTTCTGTGCGGGGCTCAACTGCGCCCAGGCATTCTTGGGCAGGTAGCGGGACGTGGTGCCACCTTTGCGCGCGCGGGCGTCACCTTCCTGCGTCTGCCATTCCTCCTGCGTCCAGGACGTGAGTGACTTCTGAGTTCCGCCACGGCCGCCCCGGTAGCCCCCACCGGCCTTCTTGTATTCGGCCGCCACGAGCTGCGCCTTGCGTGCGCTCCACTCCCCCGCCTCGCCCCCCTTGTTGCCTCGAAGGATGCGCGCCTTGATGCGCTCGCGCAGCTCCGGCTCCGTGTACCGGCCCGGGGAAGCGGTCTTCCGAGCGGTGGACCGGGAGGCCGTCCCCGTCTTTCGGGTGGCGCTACGGCCACGCGACGACGTGCGGGCCGTCTTCGCGGCAGGGGGGCGTGAGCGCTTCCGGGTGGCCATGTCGTCCTCCTCGCGGCGGATACCCACTCAGGGTGGGAGCGGCGCGCGCCATCCGCAAGCGAGGCGGCACGTGGGTCCCCTGGCCGCTTCCAGCCAATGAGTCACCCGCGACACAGCGACTCAGGCCTTCACCCCGCAGCGGCCGTCAACGCACCGCGACATAGAGGGTCATGACGCAAATCAAGGCACCGCGTCGTGAGCATTTGACGCAATACAGCAGAGGTATGTGACAACCGACTTCGCCAGTTTTGCTGATAATGCAGGATGCGGCTTGATCTTGGTCTGTGATTGGCCTACGCGTTGATTCGCGGGTCAATCTGCAGTGGGCCCGTCCCCCGAACAGGAGCCCCTCCTCATGCGAAACGCTGTCCGGACACTGGTTCTGGCTGTCGCGGCACTCGGCTTGTGGGCGCAACCCGCGCTCGCGAATACGCAAACGAAGACCCGCTATCCCATCGTGCTGGCGCACGGCATGGCGGGCTTCGATTCGCTGTTTGGCGTCTACGACTACTTCTACGGCATTGGCTCCGACCTGCGCGCGGGCGGGGCGACGGTGTACGTGACGAGCGTTCCGCAGTTCAACACCTCGGAGCAGCGCGGCGAGGCGCTGCTGGCGCAGGTGAAGGACATCGTCGCGCGCTCGGGCAAGGGCAAGGTGAACCTCATCGGCCATAGCCACGGCGGCATGGACGTGCGCTACGTGGCGGCGGTGCGCCCGGACCTGGTGGCCTCCGTGACGACGGTGGGCTCGCCGCACAAGGGCGCGGACCTGGCGGACTACCTGCGCGGCAACCTGCGGGGCGGCTCCTTCACGGAGAGCGTGCTGGCCTACTTCGCCAACAACCTGGGCACTGTCCTGGGGCTGCTGTCGGGCAAGACGAACCCGCAGGACGCCATTGGCGCGCTGGCGGCGCTGAGCAAGTCCGGCACGGCGGCGTTCAACCAGAAGTACCCGGCGGGCATCCCCTCCAGCAGCTGTGGCCAGGGCGCCGCGACGGGCACGCAGGGCCAGCGCTACTACTCCTGGTCCGGCACGGACCCCTTCACCAACCTGTTCGACGCGTCCGACTACCCGATGAAGCTGAGCTCGTTCTTCTACAGCGAGGCGAACGACGGCCTGGTCGGCCGGTGCAGCTCGCACTTCGGCACGGTGCTGCGTGACAACTACGACATGAACCACCTGGACGAGGTGAACCAGGTGCTGGGCCTCACCGCCTTCTTCACCAACCCGAAGACGGTGTTCCGCAACCACGCCAACCGCCTGAAGGGGCTCGGCCTCTAAACGGCCGCGCGCGAAGGGACGCCATGAAGAGCCGCGCCGTCATTCCCGTAGCCGCGCTGTGCGCCCTGCTGGGTGCGGGCGTGTTCTCATGGTGGAAGGCCCGGGCGACGCCGCTGCCGCCCGGGCCCGCTGTCACCGCTGTCGCACCGCTGGAGGCCTCCGCGCCGCGCGCGGGTGTGCCGGCGCCGCGACGCGCAGCGCCCACCGCGCCGCCCACGGACGCCGCGTCCCCCGCCTCCGCCCTGCCCCCCATGCCGGGCTCGCTCCAGGACACGGAGGAGGACGGCTCGGTGCAGGTGGATGCCACGGGCCACCTGGTGGTGTCGCCGGACCTGCGCCGCCTGTTCGACTACTACCTGTCCGCGATGGGCGAGGAGGCGCTGCCCGTCATCCGCGAGCGCATCCTCGCCTCGCTGCGAGCGAAGAACCTGCCAGCCGCGGCGATGGACGAAGCCGTGCGACTGCTGGATGACTACCTGGCGTATCGCGACGCGGCGCGCACGTTCGCGGCGAACCAACGAGGCGCGGCGCTGGACGTGGGCGCGCGGCTGGAGTCCCTGCGCGAGCTGCGCCGCGAGCACCTGGGCGCCTGGGCGGACGGACTCTTCGGTGACGAGGAGCGGGTGGACGCGGTGTCGGTGGAGCGGATGAAGCTCCAGCAGGACACCACGCTGACGCCCGAGGAGCGCGAGCGCCGCATCGCCGCGCTGGAGGAGCAACTCCCCGCGGACTACCGCGCCAGCCGCGACGAGGCCCTGCGCCCCTTGCAACAGCAGACGGTGGAGCGCGAGCTGGTGGAGTCCGGTGCGACGGCCGAGGACCTGCGCCAGCACCGGCTGGCCACCGTGGGCCCGGAGGCCACCGAGCGGTTGGAGGCCATGGACCGCGAGGAGGCCGAGTGGGCGCGCCGGCTGGCGGAGTTCCGAGCTCGGAGAGAGGCCCTGGGCCAGTCCGAGCCGAACCCCGCCGCGCGTCAGGCCGCCGTGCAGCGGCTGCTCATCGACTCCTTCACCCCGGAGGAGCGCCTGCGGGTGGAGGCCCTGGACGCCATCGACGCGGCGTCCGGAGCCCCCTGAACCTCACGGCACCGAGGCGTGAGCGCGCCGGGGCTCACTTCCCAGGGAAGGTGTCGTACTTCAGGAGGCCGTCGGCGATCTCATAGTAGTCCCCCTTGCTGCCCGTGTAGACGTGCACCTTCTCGCGGATGCCGGTGGGGGCGTCGAGCGAGCCGGCGCACAGCGATATCTTTGGATCCGGAGACTCATCGAACAGCACGCTGGAGCCGCACTCGACGCAGAAGCCGCGGCGCACCGTGGGCGAGACGCTGTGCCATTTGAGCCCGCGCGCCTCCGTGAGCCGGAAGCCCTCCCGGTCCACGGCCGCGTAGGCCCCGACATGCCCGTGCCATTTTCGGCACTTCGAGCAATGGCAGTACGCCACCGCCGTCAGCGGCGCGCTCACCTCGTACCGAACCGCTCCACAAAAGCAGCCACCCGTGTTCATGCGCCTGTTCTACAGCACGCCGCCGCGCGCGAGCGCGTGCAATTCATGAGCAGGGTTCAATCGTCATCGTCATCGTCATCGTAGTCCCCGCCCCAGAAGCCCGCGGCCCGCTCCGGCGACGGCACGTTGAAGGTGCAGGTCAGCTCACTGCCATCCATGTAACGATAGACGTAGCGGCCCGCGGCGAAGTCTTCATTCACCGCGTCAAAGGTCACCGAGCCGGCCACCGGCACGCCCGTCGTCTCGGGAAAGCCCGTCGTCGAGCGTGTCGCCACGCTCACGAGCCAGTCCACCACCAGCGAGTCCGCCGCCGGCACCAGCCGTAGCGCGTGCTCGTTGGACAACGCCACCGTCACCGGCCCTCCGCCGACCACGGCCCCATCCACGAGCCAGATGTCCACGCCGAACCGCGTCAGGCCCGCATTCCCGTTGGGGGAATGGTGCAGGAGAATCCGGTCGCTATCGCGCTCCCACCGGGACGCTTCCCCATCGATGGGCCAGTTCACACTGGCCCCCAGGTGGGTGCCCCGACACTCCCCCGTCGCATCGGTACCGCACGCCGTGGTGAGCAAGGCGCTGACAATGATTGGAATGATGACCCGCAGAGAATGAAGAGGCATGGGCGCCATTATAGAAGCAACCGCCAGATTTTTTCGAAAAGCAGCCTCCAACGGACGTCATCCATCCAGCATGACGCGTTGCAGGCCAATAACCGCAAGGGATTGCACCTCGCGGTTCGTCCCCACCGGCATGCAAGGGCATGCTCCGAGCCCCGGAAGGCGCGGGCGCTCGACGCGCAGTGGGTGTAGTCCGCGCGCGAATCCTGAGATAGTCGCGCCCGTATGAAAATCTGGGTCGATGCCGATGCCTGCCCGGGCCCTGTCCGGGACATCATCCTCCGTGCTGGCCAGCGCGTGAAGGTTCACACCGTCTTCGTGGCCAACCGCGCGCTCTCCCTGCCGCGGCTGGCCTACGTCTCCACCGTGCAGGTAGGCGCGGGCCTCGACGTCGCGGACCAGCACATCGCCCAGCAGGCGCAGCCGGGGGACCTGGCCGTCACCCAGGACATCCCGCTCGCCGCGCTGCTGGTGCCCAAGGGCGTCGTGGTGCTGGACCCGCGCGGAGAGGTCTTCACCGAGGAGAACGTCGCCGAGCGGCTCTCCGTCCGGAACTTCATGCAGGAGCTTCGGGAGAGCGGCGTGACGACCGGAGGCCCGGACGGCTACTCGGCGCAGGACCGGCAACAGTTCGCCGCCGCCCTGGACCGGGAGTTGACCCGGCTGGTGAAAGCGGAGCCGAAGTAAAATTCGTCCAATCCCTCCGGGCGCGGCGGAGGCATCCTCCTGTCATTCACACCCACCCAGGAAGGTGCTCCATGAACGACAAGAACCCGTCCTCCTCCGCCGCGACGCTCCCCGAACGTCCCCGCCTCTCCCTGGCCCTGGTGACGAAGGACGCGCCCGCCGCGCTCGACTTCTACGCGCGGGCCTTCGGCGCACGGGAGAAGTACCGGCTCACCGAGCCGAGCGGGCGCGTGGGCCACGCGGAGCTGGACCTGGGCGGCGTGACGCTGATGCTCGCGGACGAATACCCGGAGTACGACATCCTGAGCCCCCAGAGCCGCGGGGGCACGACGTGCTCGCTGAACCTCCGAGTGGATGACGTGGACGCCGCCGCCCAGCGCGCCATCGACGCGGGCGCCACCCTGGAGCGCCCCATCAAGGACGAGTTCTACGGCGAACGCGCGGCACACCTGAGAGATCCATTCGGCCATCGCTGGGCCCTCAACGCCCGCATCGAGGAGGTCTCCCCCGAGGAGATGCAGCGCCGCTTCACGCGGATGTGCCAGGGCTGAGGCCCCGGCCTCCTCGCCCGGCGTGTTTTCGGCCAGGGCTCGCACGGCCCTGCGCCGCCTGAGCGGCGCGCGAGACTGTGGAGCCCGGAACGCCTGGCCTCGGGTGAACGCGTCCCCCCTGGCCGCGCCTGGGCTTCAGGATTACCTGGAGGCCATGCCTACCCTCGTCCTCGTCCGGCACGGCCAGTCGCTGTGGAATCAAGAGAACCGCTTCACCGGCCTCGTCGACGTCCCCCTCACCGACCAGGGCCGCCAGGAGGCCCGGCGCGCGGCGGACGCGCTGAGCGGGATGAAGTTCGACGTCGCCTATACCTCGGCGCTCATCCGGGCGCAGGAGACGCTGTCCATCCTCCTGCACACGCTGGGGCAGCAGGTCCCCACCATCCGGGACGCCGCCCTCAACGAGCGCAACTACGGCGACCTGCAGGGGCTCGACAAGGCGGAAGCCGCGAAGCGTTGGGGGGACGCGCAAATCAAGGCTTGGCGCCGCTCCTTCGACGTGCCACCCCCCAACGGTGAGTCCCTGGAGATGACGGCGAAGCGCGTGTTGCCCTTCTATGAGCGCGCCATCGCCGGGGACCTGCGCCAGGGGAAGAACGTGCTCGTCGTGGCCCACGGCAACTCGAACCGCTCCCTGGTGATGAAGCTGGACCAGCTCACGGGGGAGCAGGTGGTGGGGCTGGAGCTGGCCACCGGGGTGCCGCTCGTCTACGCAATGTCACCGGACGGTGAGGTACTGTCCAAGCGCACCGCGTCCCCCTGACGCCTGTGAGGGCACAGGGGGCTACGCTGCGCGCCCTACCGTTTCCGGTTGAATACAACCGGCCCCGGCGCGTCAGACTGTTCGAGCACACGAAAGGACGCTCCCCATGAAGGCCCTGATCACCTCCCTCGCTCTCCTCTTCGCCCTTCCCGCCCTGGATGCCCACGCCCAGGCGGACCTGCGCCGTCCGCCCCGCCCGCCGCCGGGCCAGCCGATGCCGATGCCGCAGCCACACCACCCACCGCACCACTCCGGCGCCCAGGTGGTCGTGGACCGGCAGGAGCTGAATGTCCGCCTGGCCCGGCTGGAGCAACTGCTGAAGGAGGCCGAGCAGCGGATGAACCGGCAGGAGCGCAACAAGTTCCGCGCCGCCAGGGAGACGCTGGACTCCGTGCAGGACGTGGTGAAG
>NZ_JABXEO010000087.1:0-34627 GCF_013372585.1 Myxococcus sp. AM010 | reverse complement strand
GCCCCGGCCCTGCGGAGGGGGGCCCGAGGGCCGATTGCCGTTTCGGCGCGGGGAGGGGGGCTTGGAAGAGGTGGACATGGCGTTCGCGGCGTATACTCGCAACCCGCGTGAGATACGAGTTGCTCCTCCAGACGATGACGCCGGGCTCGCCCTACGAGGCGGCGCGGGTGGATGCCCTCCTTTCCGAGCGAGGTGTGGTCGCCCGGCAGGATGGCGTGCGCAGGTGGTCCTTCAAGAACGGCGACGTCGACATCGGCGAGCTGCGTGAGGGTGGCCAGGTGGTGGCCACCGAGCTGCGCGTGCCGCTGTCAGACCGCCCGGACCTGATGCGCGAGGCCGTGGAGGCCGCGGCGGCCCTGGCCTCCGAGGCCGGTGTCCGGCTGGTGGACCCGCAGCTGGGCCGCTCGCTGACCAGCAAGGACGACGCCGGGGTGATGGAGCAGTACATCCGGACGGCGCGCTACGCGGGCGAGGTGGCCGGCGTGCCCGATGCGATGGGCGCGGGCAGCTACGCGCTGGAGACGGAGGGCTCCCGAGGCTTCCAGCTCTCCACGCGCATGGTCCTCATCGCCATTGGCATCTTCGTGGTCCTGTACCTGGTGGTGGACTCCCTGGTGGGCCAGCTCGGCGGGCGCTGACGCGGTGGCGGAAGACGGGCACGGCCCCTCTCGAAGGGTTACCTTGGGAGCGTGTTCCGCTACCTCCTCCTCGCCCTCATCGTGGTGCCGTTCCTCGAGCTCTACCTGCTCCTGGTCATTGGCCGGCAGATAGGGCCCATGCCCACGCTCGCCTGGGTGCTGGTGTCTGGCCTGGTGGGCACCGCGCTCTCCCGAGGGGAGGGCAGGCGGATGCTGCGTCACTGGCGTGAGTCCATGGCGCGCGGCCAGGTGCCCGCGGAGGGCATCCTCAGTGGCGTGCTGGTGCTGGCCGGCGGCGTGCTGCTCGTCATCCCCGGCGTCATCACCGACGTCGTGGGGCTGTTGCTCCTGCTGCCGCCCGTGCGGCGCCTCATCTCCGCGCGCGTGCGTCGCACCCTGGAGCGCAAGGTGCGCGACGGCTCGATGCACGTCACGACCTTCGGCGGCGGCTTCCACGCCTCCGGGGGCGGCCCCTTTCCCGGAGACCCCGTGCCGCGGTCGCCGCGGACCGGTGTCCTGGAGCCGGACGCCGGCGGCACCGTGGCCCGCCGGCCCCAGGGCCCGCAGTCGGAAGTGGACGCCGAGTTCACCGAGGAGGAGCCCAGGCGGAGCTGACGCGCCGCCCGGACGTCAGCTCCCGCGCGGCCCCAGGCTGCCCACGCTGGCCTCCAGCGTGGTGGAGCCGGTGCGCCACGGCCGGGCCTGGTCCCTCAGCCACGTCCCGAGGCGGGCCACCAGGGCGCACGCCACCAGCAGCGACACGCCGATGCCCAGTCCCTCCGGAAGCGTCAGGGTGGGGCCCACGCGGCTGGACAGGCCCGCGTAGCTGGACCAGCCGTACACGATGGGCAGGTGCAGCACGTAGACCCACAGCGACAGGCGGCCCAGGGGCGCCAGCAGGCCGCTGACCTTGCGCGGCAGGATGTTGACCACGCCCAGCACCATCATCCCCTGGCCCACGCGGTAGGCCACCAGCCACGCGCTGGCGGGGCCCCAGTCCTGGGGCTGCGCGCGCATGAACCAGAAGAGCCCGCTGCCCAGTATCAGCAGCGCCAGTCCCTGGGGCACGCCGGGGCGGAGGGTGCCCAGCAGGCTCGCGGCCACGGCGCCCGCGAAGAAGTAGCTGGCCCAGGGGAAGAAGGCGAAGCGGCTGGTGCCGCCCGTGCCGATGAGCTGGGTCAGCGGCCCGGGCAGGCCTTCGCTCATCGCCCGCACGCTCAAACTCACCAGCGGAATGCCCACCGCCACCGCCACCAGCATCACGGTGCGGCCCCAGCGCCCCGGCGTCACCGCCAACAGCGTGGCGCCCGCCAGGAGGGCGAAGCCGATGCACTGGAGCGCGTCGAAGACGAACACCTTCGTCAACATCTCCTCGGTCAGCCCCAGCTTGATGACCGTGGACCAGCCGGGCCAGTGCATGAGGTAGCCCAGGAAGATGAGCAGCAGCGCGCGGCGCACCCGTTTGCCGTAGGTGTCCCGGGCCGCCGTGGGCTTTGAACCCAGCGCGGCGACCACCGCCCACCCGGCGACCATCAGGAACAGGGGCGCGGTGATGCCTCGGCAGGTCCAGTAGTGCTGGACCCACACGTCCGCACGCACGGCTGGCGACAACACCGCGTCCAGCGTGTGGCCAATGACCATCGCCATCACCGCGAGCCCGCGCGCGCAGTCGAGCCCGGGGTGGCGGGGGTCTCGTCGCTGGAACGTGAAGGCAGGGCCGAGTTGACTCACGAGGTCCCCAGCATAGGCCGTGACTCGGGCCGCGTCTCGAAAACGCATGAAGCCGCCAGCGCGCCCCTTCACGGAGAGGCAGGGCACCCTGACGGGTCGTGTGGTGCTACAGGGAAAGACATGCGCCTGCATGCCCTGCTGTCCAGCCTGCTGTTGCTTGTCTTCCTGGCCCCTCTCGGCGCGCGCGCCGCGTCTGGAGATGCGTGGTTGGGGCCGGACAAGCCCAAGCACTTCGCCGCGTGTTTCGTGCTCGCGGGCGCGGGGTACGCCGGTGGCGCGCTGCTCTTCGACAACCCTCACGCGCGCTGGCTCACCGGCGCGGGGCTCGCGATGGGCGCGGGGGTGGGCAAGGAGCTCCACGACCTGGGGCGCGGGACGACGTTCTCGATGAAGGACCTGGCGTGGGACGCGGTGGGCACGGCGTCCGGGCTCGCGGTGTCGTACGTGGTGGACCGGCTCGTCTTCCGCCGTGACGACACGCCGTCCCAGGTGGCTCGGGCGTGGCTACGTCGCCCCGTCACGCTCCGCCTCCACGTCGCTGGGGACAGGGGCCTGCCGGGCGGGCTCGCCCCGCGCCTGGCGTTCGACGAGCTGTACCAGCTCCTCTCGATGCAGCCTCGGGTCCACCGTCACCAGGGCGCCGCCGCGGCCGGAGGCGCTGGAGACGAGCACGGTCACCTTGCCGCGCGGGCACTGGTTCATGCAGCCGGAGGGGAGCACGCGGACCTGCTCTCCCAGGCCGCGTTCGGTGAGCGTGCCTTGGAGCCAGCGCGGCAGGTCCAGGCCTCCGGCTCGCGCGCCGCCCTTCATCAGGCACTTCCGGCAGACGAGCACCTCCACGTCCTCCACCGGGCCACCGCCGCTGTCGTCCCGCATCCGTCCTCCGTCATCTCGTTGATGCCGCTCGATGCGCCGCGCGCCCGGCCCTGAGGCTTGAGGGCCCTGTTGGCCGAAGCACGCACGGCGGCCTGAGACTGGGAGGTAGCGCGCTGTCGGGATTCCCGCAGCCCGCCCTGGTCGTTCGAGTGCTGCCGGAGCGGGGAGGCGGCCCGGTGACTGATGGGTCCGGAAAGCGGACGTGTGGGGATGTCACGACGCGGCATTCCTCCGCGGCCGCTTGCTGGTAGCTTGCGCCGCGCTAACGAAGCGGCCGTGGAGGGCTTCCATGATTCAGAACCGGTGGGTCTCGCTGCTGTCGCTGTCCGCGCTAGGCGTCAGCGCGCTCACGGGGTGCGAGCGCACGCCGCCGCCCGCCGAGGCGCCCGTGGCCGCGCCGGAAGCCCAGACGCTGCCGGCGCCCAAGCCGATGACGGCCGAGCAGCTCGCACACTTCTTCAAGCCGCTGCCCAGGCGCAAGGACGCGCCGCCTCCGCCCGAGGACACCGACGCCCAGGTGACGCTGGGGCGGATGCTCTACTTCGAGCCGCGCCTGTCGAAGAACCACGACGTGTCCTGCAACACCTGCCACGGCCTGACGACGTTCGGCGTGGACAACAAGGCGCTGTCGGACGGCCACAAGGGGCTGAAGGGCACGCGCAACTCGCCCACCGTGTACAACGCGGCCGGGCACATCGCGCAGTTCTGGGACGGGCGCGCGGACACGCTGGAGGCGCAGGCCACCGGCCCCATCCTCAATCCGGTGGAGATGGCCATGCCGGATGAGAAGCGCGTGCTGGCCACGCTGACCTCCATCCCGGAGTACACGAAGCGCTTCCGCGAGGCCTTCCCGGGTGACAAGAAGCCGGTGAGCATGGCCAACGCCGCGCGCGCCATCGCCGCCTTCGAGCGCAAGCTCGTCACCACCTCGCGCTTCGACGCCTTCGTGGGCGGCAAGCACGACGCGCTCACCGCGCAGGAGCAGCGGGGCCTGCAGCTCTTCGCCACCACGGGGTGCACCACCTGCCACAACGGCCCCGCCGTGGGCGGCACCTCCTTCCAGAAGCTGGGCCTCATCGAGGACTACCCGGGCCTGAAGGACGCGGGCCGCTTCGACGCCACGAAGAACGAGGAGGACCGGGGCAAGTTCCGCGTGCCCACGCTCCTCAACGTGGACAAGACGGGGCCGTACCTGCACGACGGCAGCGTGGCGGAGCTGCCGCGGATGGTGCGGCTGATGGCGAAGCACCAGCTGGCGCGCACGCTGACGGACCCGGAGGTGGACGACCTGGTCGCCTTCCTCAAGAGCCTCACGGGGGAGCTGCCCCCCGCGGAGCTCATCGCCCCGCCCGAGCTGCCCCCCAGCACCGCGAAGACGCCCAAGCCGGACCCGTCTTGAAAGGTGCGCGGCGCCTCGCGCGTTGCTAAGCAGCGAGGCCCATGGACCGAATGCTCTTCTACGCCCACTCCGGGCTCCGCTATCTGGTGCTGCTGGCTGGCATCCTGGCCCTCGCGTACTTCGCCTACGGGCTCGCCACCCGGAAGCCCTTCGACAAGCTGGGGCGCATCCTGGGCTCGGCCTACTCCGGGCTGCTCCAGCTCCAGGTGCTGCTGGGCGTCGGCGTGCTGGTGACGCGCTTCTATTACCCGGCGCTCATCGGGCACATCGTGATGATGGTGCTCGCCGCCGGCGTGGCGCAGGCGACGCTGTCCATCAATCGCCGCAAGCCGCGGCCGGCCTTCGTGCTGCCGCTGGTGGGCGTGGTCGTGTCCATCGTCTTCATCATCGGCGGCATCATGGCCATTGGCCGTGGCGTCTTCACGACGACGGCGATTTGAGCCGCCCCGGGTAAATGCTGCGCTGAATCACGGCGCGCGGCGCAAATGCTGCGCGCAGCAGGCCAACCCCCACGCATGTCCGCCCGGGTGTTGGCCTTTCGTCATTCTGGCCCTCGCATTGCAATTCGTGCCGCGTGTGCCGGGCAGTGAGCCCGGCCTCCCTTCGAGGAGGGGCACGCGGCGATGCGGACACATGCCCAGGAAGGACGACCGCGCCTGACGCGGGGGCTCGTCCCCGTCATTCCGCTGCTGGCCCTGGTGGCGGCGCCAGTGGCGGGAGCACAGAGCGCCTCGCAAGGGGCCACGCTCTTCACGCAGCGCTGCGCCACCTGTCACACGGTGGGCGAGGGCGACCGCGTGGGGCCGGACCTGCACGGCGTGATGGAGCGGCGCGACGAGGCGTGGCTCACCCGCTTCATCACCAGCCCCGGCGCCGTCATCGACGCGGGCGACCCGGTGGCCACCGCGCTGCTGAAGCAGTTCAACGGCATCCGCATGCCGGACCAGCAGCTCTCCCCCGAGGAGCGCGGCGCCCTCTACGCCTTCTTCCGCGACTGCACGCGCAAGGGGGTGGGCGGCTGCAAGCCCTCGCCCGCGGCGAAGCCGGGCACGGACGCGACGTCGGAAGAGATTGCGCGAGGCCGCCGCCTCTTCGAGGGCACCGAAGCCCTGGCGAAGGGCGGCCCCGCCTGCTTCGGCTGTCATGACGTGCGCGGGCTGGGCGTGGCGGGCGGCGGCACGCTCGGGCCCAACCTCACCTTCGCCTTCGCGCGCATGGGCGAGCGCGGCATGCGTCCCCTGCTGGCGAAGCTGGACACGCCGATGATGGCCGCGCTGTACGCGAAGGCCCCGCTGGAGGAGGAGGAGCAATACGCCCTCAAGGCGTACCTCGCGGACGTGTCGCGCGACGGCAGCAAGCCTCGCGCGGACAGGGACTTCGTCTACCTGGGCCTCGTCGGGATGCTCGCGGTGCTCGGGTTCATGGGCGTTGCCTTCAACGCGCACACCAAGCGAGGTCAGCCGTGAGTGAAGCCCTCTTCTCCGCCATCCCCTACGTGGCGGCGGGCGCGGCCGTGGCGGGCGTGGCGCGCCGGCTGATGGCACGCGCGCCCGCGAGCGTCCCCACGCCCTGGACGTCTTCGGGACGGGCCGTGCTGGCGGGGGGCGTCATCGTGGCCCTCAACCACCTGCTGGGGCTGCTGGCGCCGCGGGTGATGCAGGCCTTCAACGCGTCGCCGGGCCGCCTCTTCACGCTGGAGGCGGTGAGCCTGATTGGCGCGCTGCTGCTCGCCTGGGGCCTGGTGGGCCTGACGCTGCGCCGCGCGCGGGAAGGGCAGTGGCGCACCGCCGCGCTGCTGGGGTTGCTGTTCTTGCAGTCGTGCTCCGGCCTCTACCTGGCGGTGGCGCTGCGCTGGGGCTCGGCCTGGTATGTCCACGTGGTGGTGCCGTACCTGCGCTCGGTGCTGGCCTTCCAGCCGGACGCGTCGCTGCTGGCGCAGGCGCCCTTCATCGTCCAGCTCCACACCCTGTCCGGCATGGTGGTGCTGGCGCTGGCGCTCTTCATCCGCGCGCGACCCGAACACCTCGCCGCGCCCCTGCTCGTCACGCCTCGGGAGGAGACCGCCCGCTGACGCGGCGGCACACCCGTCATGAAAGACGCCTCGACTCGCTTTCCTTTCCGTGCCCTTGCCGCGCTCTACCTGGCGGGGTGCAGCGGCCCGGTGAACAACCAGCAGGGCTACATGCCCGAGCAGCCCGTGGCCTTCTCCCACGCCGTCCACGCCGGGCAGTACGGCCTGGATTGCCAGTACTGCCACGTGGGCGCGGAGCAGAGCCGCCACGCCGGCGTGCCCTCCACCCGCGTGTGCATGAACTGCCACACGCAGGTGAAGACGGACTCGCCCGAAATCAAGAAGGTCGCGGCCGCGGTGGCGGAGAATGAGCCGCTGGCGTGGGTGCGCATCCACCGCCTGCCGGACCACGCGTACTTCAACCACGCCAGCCACGTGGGCGCGGGCCTGGCGTGCCAGACGTGCCACGGGCCCGTGCAGGAGATGGTGCGCGTGGAGCAGCAGGAGCGCATGACGATGGGCTGGTGCCTGGACTGCCACCGCGACACGGCGGCGAAGCAGGTGTCCGCGCCGCCGCCCTCCGCGCCCCGCGCTGGCGAGCTGTTGGCCCTGTCGTCCGGCGCGCCCGCACCGGAGCCGCTGAAGGCCCCTCGAATCCTGCAGCCCCCCACGGACTGTTCGAGCTGCCACCGCTGAGGAGTCCCATCCATGTCCGACCCACTTCCCAAGTACTGGCAGAGCCTGGCGGAGCGCGCTGGTGACCTTGGCGCGCACGACGAATTCGCGGAGCCGCTCCCCGTGGGCGTCGGCGCCACGCCTCCGGAGGCGAACACCCGCCGTGACTTCTTCAAGCTGATGGGCCTGAGCGCCGCGGCGGCCATGGTGGCCTGCCAGCGCGCGCCGGTGCAGCAAATCATCCCCTACGTGGCGCGTCCGGATGAAGTCACGCCGGGACTGGCGCTCTGGTACGCGTCCACCTGCGACGGGTGCGGCGCCCGGTGCGGCCTGCTGCTGAAGACGCGCGACGGCCGCCCCATCAAGGTGGAGGGCAACGACGAGCACCCCGTGTCGCGAGGCGGCGTGTGCGCGGTGGGCCAGGCGTCGGTGCTGTCGCTCTACGACGCGAGCCGCGCCCGCTACCCCACTCGCGGCGCCACGCGCGTGTCCTGGACGGACCTGGACGCGGACGTCACGCAGGCCCTGCGCGAGGCCACCGAGGCGGGGAAGGGCATCCGCGTGGTGTTGCCCTGGCACCTGGGCCCCACTGCGGAGGCGGCCGTGAAGCGCTTCCTGGCCGCGTACCCCACCGCGCGCACCGTGCGCGACGAGGCCCTGGGCGAGCTGTCCGCCATCGCCGACGCCCACCGCGTCACGCACGGCGTGCGCGCCGTGCCGGACTACCGCTTCGACAAGGCCGCTGTCATCGCCAGCTTCGGCGCGGACTTCCTGGGGACGTGGGTGTCGCCCGTGGCCTTCACCCGGCAGTACGCGGAGTCGCGCGACGCGGCCCGGCGCCGGACGATGTCGCGGCACTTCCAGGTGGAGCCGGTGATGACGCTCACTGGCGCCGCCGCGGACCGCCGCTTCGTGGTGGCGCCCTCCGACCTGGCGCTGGTGCTGGCGGACCTGGTGCGGCGGCTGGCGGTGAAGGCGGGCCGGCAGGTGCCGGGACTGCCGCCGCTGCCGCCGCCCGCGCTGGACGAGGCCGCGAGGGTGGAGCTCGCGGACGCGCTGTGGGCCCAGCGCCATGACGCACTGGTGGTGGCGGGCGGCGATGACGTGGCCACGCAGGTGCTGGCCAACACCGCCAACGCGCTGCTGGGCTGCGAGGGCCACACGGTGTCGCTGGCGGACGGCACAACGCTGGACGCGGACGCGCTGCCCTTGGGGACGCTGCTGACGGAGCTGCGCGCGGGCGCCGTGGGCGCGGTGCTCTTCATGGGCGCCAATCCCGTCTACAGCGACCCGCGCGGCGCGGAGCTGGCGGCGCTGCTGAAGGACGTGCCGCTCACGCTGTCCACCAGCGACCGGCGGGACGAGACGGCCGTGCACGTGGGCCTCCATGCACCGGAGGCCACCGCGCTGGAGTCGTGGGGCGACGCGGAGGTGCGCCGGGGTGTCGTGTCCCTGCGCCAGCCCGCGGTGGCGCCGCTGCACGAGACGCGCAGCGGCGTGGAGTCGCTGCTCCAGTGGGCGGGAGCGCCCCAGCCGCACTACGACTTCCTCCGCGCGCGCTGGGAGGCGGAGGTCTTCCCTCGGGCCAGCGGCCTGGGGCAGGGCTTCAGCGCCTTCTGGGACGATGCCCTCCGCCGGGGCGTGGTGACGCTCAGCGCCGCCGCGGCGGAAGCCCCCGCCTTCCGAGAGGACGGGCTGGCGAAGGCGCTGGCCGGCGTGGCTCGCCATGCCGCGGAGTGGGAGCTGATGCTGTACCCCACGGTGGCGCTGCGTGACGGTGCCCCCGCGAACAACGCCTGGCTCCAGGAGGTGGCGGACCCCATCACCAAGGTGACGTGGGGCAATCCGGCGTGCATCGCCCCATCCCGCGCGAAGGCGCTGGGACTGAAGGACGGCGACGTCGTCCAGGTGCGGGCGGGGAGCGCGACGCTGTCGGTGCCCGTGCTGGTGCAGGCGGGGACGCACCCCTCCGTCATCGCGGTGGCGGTGGGCTACGGCCGCACGCAGGCCGGGCGCGTGGCGGACGGCATTGGCGTCAACGGCTACCCGCTGTCGGCGGTGGTGGACGGACGCGCGCGGCGCGCGGTGCCCGGCGTCACGGTGCGAGCCACGGGCGCGCAGCAGCCCCTGGCGCTGACGCAGACGCACCACCGGCTGGAGGGACGGCCGCACGTGCGCGAGGCGGAGCTGGCCGCCTTCCTGGCCAACCCACGCGCGGGCAATGAGGTGCAGGCGGGGCACGGCGGGGGAGGGCACTCGCTCTCCCTGTGGTCGGGGCACGAGTACAAGGGGCACCGCTGGGCGCTGGCGGTGGACCTGAGCGCCTGCACGGGGTGCTCGGCCTGCGTGGTGTCGTGCCAGGCGGAGAACAACATCCCCAGCGTGGGGCGCGAGGAGGTGCTGCGCCGACGGGAGATGCACTGGATGCGCATCGACCGGTACTACCAGGGCGACGAGGCCAATCCCCAGGTCGTCCACCAGCCGATGATGTGCCAGCACTGTGAGAATGCGCCGTGCGAGACGGTGTGCCCGGTGTTGGCCACGGTGCACTCCAGCGAGGGCCTCAACCAGCAGGTCTACAACCGCTGCGTGGGGACGCGGTACTGCGCCAACAACTGCCCCACGAAGGTCCGCCGCTTCAACTGGTTCGACGCCGAGCACGCCGAGCCACTGGAGCGGATGGTGCTCAACCCGGACGTCGTGGTGCGCAGCCGGGGCGTCATGGAGAAGTGCTCCCTGTGCGTGCAGCGCATCCAGGAGTCCAAGGCCGCCGCGAACCGGGAGGGCCGCCCGCTGCGTGACGGGGACATCCAGACGGCGTGCCAGCAGAGCTGCCCGGCGAAGGCCATCCACTTCGGTGACGTGAACGACGCGGACAGCCAGGTGGCGCGGCTCGCGAAGGACGAGCGCGCGTTCCGGTTGCTGGAGGAGCTGAACATCGGGTCGTCCATCACCTACCTCACGAAGATCCGGAACACCGGGTCGGGAAGCGGAACATGAGCAACCCGCATCTGTCCCCGCTGCGCGAACCGCTCGTCACCGAGCCGCGCTCCATGGGTCAGCTCACCGAGGAGATCTGCGCCCCCATGGAGCGGGCCCCCACCTGGAAGTGGTGGGTGGCGTTTGGCATCGCGGTGTCCGTGCTCGGCATGGGCGCCGGCATCGTCGCCTACCAGGTGGGCACGGGCATTGGCACCTGGGGCCTGAACAAGAGCGTCGGCTGGGGCTTCGACATCACCAACTTCGTGTTCTGGGTGGGCATCGGCCACGCCGGCACGCTCATCTCCGCCATCCTCTTCCTCTTCCGGCAGAAGTGGCGCACCAGCATCAACCGCGCGGCGGAGGCGATGACGCTGTTCGCCGTCATGTGCGCGGCGCTCTATCCCATCATCCACCTGGGGCGGCCGTGGCTGGCCTTCTGGGTGCTGCCCTATCCGAACGACCGCGGCAGCCTGTGGGTGAACTTCCGCTCGCCGCTCTTGTGGGACGTGTTCGCCATCTCCACGTACTTCACCGTGTCAGCGGTGTTCTGGTACGTGGGCCTGATTCCGGACCTGGCCACGGTGCGCGACAGGGCGAAGGCGGGGCTGCGCAAGGCCGTCTTCAAGGTGATGTCGCTGGGGTGGACGGGCTCGCACCGGACGTGGAGCCGCTACGAGACGGTGTACCTGCTGCTGGCGGGCCTGGCGACGCCGCTGGTGCTCAGCGTGCACACCATCGTCTCCATGGACTTCGCCACGTCGGTCATCCCCGGCTGGCACACCACCATCTTCCCGCCGTACTTCGTCGCGGGCGCGGTGTTCAGCGGCTTCGCCATGGTGCTGACGCTGATGATCATCACCCGCGTGGTGCTGGGCTACGAGCACCTCATCACCCTGCGCCACCTGGAGAACATGACGAAGATCATCATCGTCACGGGCGGCCTGGTGTCGCTGGCGTACGCGACGGAGTTCTTCATCGCCTGGTACTCCGGCAACCCCTACGAGCGCTTCGCCTTCATGAACCGCGCCTTCGGGCCCTACGCGTGGGCGTATTGGATCATGGTGACGTGCAACGTGGTGTCGCCGCACCTCTTCTGGTTCAAGAAGGTGCGCACCTCGCCCGCGGCCATCTTCGTCCTGTCGCTGGTCATCAACGTGGGCATGTGGTTCGAGCGCTTCGTCATCATCGTCACCAGCCTCTACCGCGACTTCCTGCCGTCGAGCTGGGCCATGTACACGCCGACGATGGTGGAGGTGGGCACCTTCATCGGGACCTTCGGCCTCTTCTTCACGCTGTTCCTGCTCTTCGTCCGCGTGCTGCCCATCATCTCCATCGGCGAGGTGAAGAGCGTGCTGGGCTTCGCTCGCGAAGGCCATGACGCCCAGCCGCACCCGCCCGCGAAGCCGGTCGCCGAGGAGGCGCACCCCGTGGCCATCGCCATTCGAAAGGACGCACCCGTATGAGCGCCCCGGTTCTCATCGGCTACTTCGACAGTGAGGCGCAGGTGCTGGACGCCACCCGGGCGGTGCGCGAGGCGGGCTTCGTCCTCCATGACGTGTACACGCCGTACGCGGTGCACGGGCTGGATGACGCCATGGGCCTCAAGCCCAGCCGCCTCACCTGGGTGTGCTTCGGCGCGGGCCTCCTGGGCTGCACGCTGGCGCTGTCGCTCCAGTACTACACCAGCGTGGTGAGCTGGCCCCTCAACGTGGGCGGCAAGCCGTTCAACTCGTTCCCGGCGTTCATCCCCGTGACCTTCGAGCTGACGGTGCTGTTCGCGGCGCTGGCGACGGTGGCGGCCTTCCTGGTGCGGGCGAAGCTCTTCCCCGGGAGCCGCCGCTCGGTGCTCCCGCGTGTCACGGATGACCGGTTCGCCATCGCGGTGGCGCCGCGTGAGGCCCCCTCGGAGCTGGACGCGGCCGAGGACCTGATGCGCCGCCACGGCGCGGTGACGACGGACCTGTTGGAGGTGGCGTCGTGAAGAGGCTTCACGTGGGCGCGGTGGTGCTGGGGCTGGCCCTCACGGGCTGCGAGCAGGACGAGACGCGGCCCAACTTCGAATACGCGCCGGACATGGTGTCGTCCGTGCCGTTCGACACCTTCGCGGCCAACCCCGTCACGGTGGACGGCAAGACGCTGCTGGCGCCGGTGAAGGGGACGGTGCCGCGAGGCCACCAGCCGCTGCACCTGGCCGCGGGGCCGGAGGAGGCTGCACGCGCGGGGCGGGAGTTTCAGAATCCGTACCCGGCCTCGCCAGAGGTGCTGGCGCGGGGGAAGGTGACCTTCACGCGCTACTGCGGGCCGTGTCACGGCACGGAGGGCCTGGGCGACGGGCTCGTCACCGCGCGCTTCCCCATGCCGCCGTCGCTGCTGGCGGAGCACGCGAAGCAGCTCCCCGACGGGCAGGTGTTCCACATCATCACCCACGGGCAGGGGCTGATGCCGGCCCATGGCTCGCAGGTGGCTCCGGAGGACCGGTGGAAGATTGTCCACTACGTCCGGACCTTGCAGGACCCCGCGCGGACGGCGCGGAAGGACGTGCCATGAGTGCTCTGCATGAAGTGACCACCGCCCCGGCGGCTGGCTTCGAGGTTCCTCCCGCCGTGCACCGCGCGGCGCAGGTGCTGGCCGGCGCGGGCCTGGGCATCCTGGTGGCGGGCCTGGCCATCGCGCGCGAGCGTGCCCTGACGAGCCTGCTCACCAGCGGCTTCTACTTCCTGTGCCTGGGCCTGGGCGGCGCGGTGTTCCTGGCGCTGATGTACGTGGCGAACGCGGGGTGGTTCACCGTGTTCAAGCGCATCCCCGAGGCCTTCGCCGCCTACGTGCCCTGGGGCGCGGTGACGATTCTGGCGCTGCTGCCCTTCGTGTCCTCGCTGTATCCGTGGGCGAAGCCGGGCGTCATGGAGACGGACCACCTGCTGCATGAGAAGGCAGCCTTCCTCAACGTGCCCTTCTTCGCGGCGCGCATGGGGGTGATGCTGGCGGTGTGGGTGGGCTTCACCTGGATGTTGCGGCGCATCTCCCTGCGGCAGGACGCGGAGCGCTCGCCGGAGCTGGCTGGGCGCAACGTGAAGGTGTCGGCGGTGTTCCTGGTGCTCTTCGCGCTGACCTTCTGCCTGGCCGCGTTCGACTGGCTGATGACGTTGGAGCCGCACTGGTTCAGCACCATCTACGCGCTCTACAACTTCGCGGGCCTGCTCAGCTCCACGGTGTGCGCCATGACCATCGCGGCGATTCTGCTCCACCGCGCGGGCGCGCTGCCGCAGCTCAACACCAGCCACCTGCACGATTTGGGCAAGTTGATGTTTGCCTTCGCCACGTTGTGGGCCTACCTATGGTTCTCGCAATACCTGCTCATCTGGTACGCGAACATCCCGGAGGAGACGGTCTACTTCGTCACCCGGCTGCACGGGACGTGGGCGGTGGCCTTCTATCTGAACGTCGCGCTCAACTGGGCGCTGCCCTTCGTGCTGCTGTTGCCTCGGCCCGCGAAGCGCAATCCGTCTCACCTGCTGCGCGTGGCGGCCATCCTCCTGGTGGGGCGCTGGTTGGACCTGTACCTGATGGTGGTGCCCGGCAATCAACCAGACGGCGTCGCGCTGGGTGTGTTCGAGCTGGCCGGCTTCGTGGGCATGGCCGCGCTCTTCACACTGGCGGTGACGCGTACCGTGCGCTCCACGCCCATGTTGCCGGTGGGTGACCCGTACCTGGTGGAGAGCCTGCACCACCACACCTGAGCCCGTTTCAGAGAAAAGGAGCGGTGGATGCCTCGGCGACGAGGCCTCCCCGGAAGCCCGCTCCCGACCGCGACGCCGCCCGTCCTCCTCGACGGGCGGCGTTGACCTTTCCACGGTAGGGTGCGCCATGGCCTTTTCCTCTCCTGGACGAGCACCCCTCCGAGTGGCCTTGTTGGGCTATGGCATCGCGGGCAGGCACATCCACACGCCGCTGATTCAAGGCGTGGACGGACTGGTGCTCCAGGTCGTCGCCTCGCGCCAGGAAGAGGCGGTGCGCTCCACGTTGCCGCAGGTCACCCGCTGCGACTCGCATGAGGCCGGGGCGACGCACCCCGACGTGGACCTGGTCGTCATCGCCACGGCGAATGACCTTCACGCGCCATTGGCGGAGGCCGCGCTCAAGGCGGGGAAGCACGTCGTCGTCGACAAGCCCTTCACCATCACCCTTGCCGAAGCCCGCGCGCTGCGGGCCCTGGCGGCGTCGCGTGGCCTGCTGCTCTCGGTGTTCCACAACCGGCGATGGGACACCGACTTCCAGGCGCTGAAGGCGCTGCTCGCGGAGGGCACGCTGGGCCACGTCGCGCATGTCGAGTCGCGCTTCGACCGGTTCCGTCCGGAGGTCCGCAAGCAGTGGCGGGAACAGGTGGTGCCGGGCGCGGGCGTGTGGTTCGACCTGGGGCCGCACCTCGTGGACCAGGCGCTGCACCTGTTTGGATTGCCGGAGTCCGTGGCCGGTACTCGCGAAGCCCTGCGCGAGGGCGCCTTCGTGGATGACTGGTTCCAGTACACGCTGGCCTATCCCCGGCGGCGGGTGGTGCTCCAGGCGTCCATGAGCATCGCGGCGATGACGCCTCGCTTCGCCGTGCATGGCTCACGGGGCTCGTGGCTCACGTTGGGCAGGGAGCAACAGGTTCCTCGTCTGGTAATGGGCGGCCCACCCGAAGGGCTCGCCTGGCACGACGCTTCGCTGCGTGGGCAGCATGGCGCGCCCACCGTCGCTTCGGCAGGGGACTACCGGCAGTACTACGCGGGCATCCGGGATGCGCTCCTGGGCGGCGCACGCAATCCCGTGACGCCCATCCAGGCCGTGGCCGTCCAGGCGGTGCTGGAGGCGGGCATCGAGGCGCAGGCGAGCGGCCGTGCCCAGCCGCTGGCGCTCACAGCGGAGGAGCGCGCTGCCTTCGACGCGGGCGTGGATTGATTCGCGCGGCACGGGCAGTTCGGCGTTTTCGGTGCAGGCGCTGCTTGATTCGCGCACAAGGGGATGCCTACTCCTAGCGGCGTCGTGGACTCTCCCTGTCGCCCGCGCGACCCCCGAGGACCCCTTGAGCTCGAAGAAGCCCGGCCGTAACGACCCGTGTCCCTGTGGCAGTGGCAAGAAGTACAAGGTCTGCCATGCCACAGAGGACCGGGCCCGCGCCGCGCCGCCCGCCGCCCCTGCCTCGTCCGCGAGGGCGGACCTCGAGGCGGCGATGGCAGTGCTGGGCGACCCCGAGGTGTCCAAGCTGTCCGGTGCCCTGGAGCGGCTGGCGGAGTTGCTCACGGATTGGGGCCCGGTGCCTGGCCTGCGCTTCGACGTGAAGGCTTTCTCCGAGCACGTGGGGAAGGAGCTGGCCCGGTTGTCGGAGAACACGGAGCAGGACGCCTCCAGCGCCCGGCGTGAGCTGCTGGTGGGGACCGTGCGAGAGCTGGGGACGCCCGCGTTCCTGGAGGCGCTCGGCGCCGCGTTGATGGCGAAGATGTCGACTCCGGGACTGTCGGCGGAGGACCGGAGGGCCGTTGGCGTGGGCACGATGCTGGCCTCCGCGTCCAAGCGGATGGGCAAGGCCCGGCCAGAGGACATCCCCGTGCTGGACGTCATCTTCGACGTGCAGTTCCGCGAGTGGAGCGCCAGGCACAAGGAGCTGTCCCAGAAGTACGAGGCGCTGGTGAAGGGGCTGGAGGAGGAGTCCCTCTCCGACGAGGCGAAGGCCGCGCTTGAGCAGGCTCGCGGCGGCGACGTGGGCGCGCTGCTCAAGTACGTGCAGGACGAACCGGAGCTGGCCGAGCGCATCGCCCGCGAGGCGAAGGAGCGCGCCGCCCGGGTGGAGGCGTGGCTGCGGGCCGCGACGTCGCCGGCCGTCTTCTCACCCGAGGAGGAGCTGTGGCTCACCTGCGCGCTCTGGGAGCCCATGCAGGCGCTGAAGCTCCTGCCCACGGGCACGGAGCCCGCGGTGCGCCGGGAAGCGGTGACGGCGCTGATGCGGGCGGTGAAGGGCGCGCTGGATGACGACTTCCTCTCCGGGCTGCTCGTCCGGCTGCGCGAGAAGGCGAAGGACCCCGCGGCGGATGAGGCCACCCGCGCGGCGTTCATGGACGCCGCCATCGCCTTCGAGGCGGAGCCCGCGCGGATGACGCTCGCCGCGCTGCTCACGGCGCGGAAGGAAGCGGAAGGGCGCTCGCCCGAGGAGATGGTGGCGCTGGCCGACCTCAAGGCGCTCACTGCCTGGACGCCGGAGTCCTTCGAGCCCTACCGCGCGCTGCTGCTGAGCATGGGCCTGCCGGCCGCCGCCGCGCGTGTCCAGCGCTGCCAGGAGTGGCTGAAGGGGCATCCGGTGACGCTGCGTCCCGAGCCGGCCTGAGTCAGGACGCCTCGGGTCGGCGACGGCACGGGGCGTCAACGGGGCGCACGGTGTTCGGGGCGAGCAGGTGCGTCGTGGGCTCCTTCGTCGTAGCGCACGGTGGGGACAGGTCTCCCAGCCGCCTTCCCAGACGGGGCCAGGCAGGGGCCTGGCGCTCTTGGCTGGCTGTGGCGGCTTGCGCTTCTGCACCACGTGGCCTGGGGCGGCCCGCGCGCCGGGCCAGTCTCGCACCTGCCGTGGGCAGGCCCAGGTGCCCCAGAATCGCTCGCACCCCTCCCGCCTCCTTCACGTATGCCATCACTCGCCGCCTGCCTCCACACCTCATGAAGGCAAACACGTCGACGTCGAACGTCCTGCTGAGCAACTCGGCGAAAGTCCACTCGCGGTGTCCTCTTCTTCATCCGCTCCTTCCTGGCCGCTGCCTCAAGCCCCGCACTCGCCACCTCCGCACCTGCTTGAGGGAGCAGAAATGGCCACAGCCTGGCGCACGACTCCTGGCAACACGCGACAGCGAATCGCTGTCTTGTTTTGTCAGCAAGGTATGAATACACACTCAAGGGGAGGCGCAGGCAAGCGTCAGCGGCAACGCCAATTCATTGGTACGCCAATTCCAAGGGCTGCGCCTGCCCATTGAGGACGCTCCCCGCGACTCCACGGGCGCTGGCATCGAACCGATGACGCCTACATGTCATCAATGGATGGAAGCAACCCGGCACGCCCAGGCACTCCGAAAATCATCGCAGCCTTTGTGCAACATTCCTCAAAGGCTGTCCGGTTGAAGGGTGGCTTGCAATTGAGCGGCGCAGTCCACTAAACCCACTCAAAGCAAGAATCTAGACTTCGGAGATCCTCATGAGGTTCATTCCCGTTGTTTGCCTGACGCTTTCGCTGGTTGCGTGTGGCTCGCCGGACGCCGTGCAGCGCGAGGACGCCTTGGAGGCGGTCACACACGAGGAAGTAGCGGCATCAGAAGAGGCGCGGAGTCAGGCGGAGTGCCCCGGTGCAGGAGACGAGGTGTCCGCTCAGGCATGCGTCAAGCGCTGCTCCGGGGGCCTGCAGGCGGGCCAGCACTGCAGCATCGACTCCAACTGTGGCAAGACGTGCTCCGGGGGCCTGCAGGCGGGCCAGCGCTGCAGCATCGACTCCAACTGTGGCAAGACGTGCTCGGGGGGCCTGCAGGCGGGCCAGCACTGCAGCATCGACTCCAACTGTGGCAAGACGTGCTCGGGGGGAACCTCCGCGGGCCGGGCCTGTAATACCGACGCCAACTGCCCCAACGGGCTCTGCAATTCGCACCTCTGCAACTCGCACCTCTGCAACTCGCATCTCTGCGTGACGTACTGCTGAGTCACTCGACTCGGCAACACCGCCTCCCCTGTGAGCCGGTCGCTTTCTCAGGGGGGAGCGGCTTTCGACGCCGCCTTCGCGAAGAGCACCAGTCCCCCGCTGATGAACAGGGCCATCCCCGGGGTGCTCGCTGCCAAGATTCGGCACGAGCTTGGTGACGGTGCAGGCGCGGTCGAGCTGGATGCGGATACTCCAGATTAGCGTCTTGGCGAGCCGGTCCACGAGCGACATCGGTAATGGGCCCACGGGTGGCTGTGGAAGCCCCGGAGCCCGCGCGTCCAGCGCTGCCAGGAGTGGCTGAAGGACCATCCGGTGACGCCGCGTCCCGAGCCAGCCTGAGCGCTTCGTGGTTTGAGCCCCGGGCCTTGATGCCGGGCCCGGGTGGGTGCGCAGCTTCGAGCTCCCACGGATTGCACGTTGAAGATGGAGTTCACTATGCTCGTAAATTGACATTTCGGCTGGATTTCACCGGGGCATGGGGGTTGTTCGTGGGTGAGCACCGCAGCGCTGTGGGTGGAGTGACTGAGGGGGAGCGTCGTCCGGTTGCCATCGTTGGTGCATCGGGACGGTTTCCAGGGGCGAAGGACCTGGCGACCTTCTGGGCCAACCTGAGCCAGGGGATCGACTCGGTGACCGAGGTGCCTCGGGAGCGCTGGACGTGGGGCGCCCCGCCGTTCGCCGCTTCGAGCGCGCGGGCGGGGTTCCTCGACGAGGTTGACCGGTTCGATCCGGGCTTCTTCGGCATCTCGAGGGAAGACGCCGCGGTGATGGATCCGCAGCAGCGCCTCGTGCTCATGCACTGCTGGAAGGCCCTCGAGGACGCGGGGCACTCCGTCCCTGTGCTGGAGGGCGGCGGCAAGGCAGGTCTCTTCGTCGGGATGCGCCCCTCGGACTACCTGCCCGGGCTGCACGAGCGGGGGCTGGTGGAGAACGCGCAACACCTGCTGGGCAATGACCCATCGATGGTGCTGCCGCGGGTGTCACGGATGCTCGGCGTCCAGGGCGCGAGCCTCGTCGTGGACGCGGCCTGTGCGTCCTCGCTTGTCGCCATCCACCTGGCCTGCCAGCAGTTGCAGTCAGGCTCCGTCGAACTGGCGCTGGCGGGAGGCGTCTTCGTCATGGCCACCGCCCGGTTCCATCGCCTGGCGGCCGAGGTGGGCCTGCTCTCGCCGGGTGGACGGTGCCGGCCCTTCTCCCTGGATGCGGATGGCTTCGTCCCCGCGGAGGGTGTCGGCGTGGTGGTCCTCAAGCTGCTGGAGCGGGCCGTGGCGGATGGGGATCGGATCCTCGGGGTCATCCGGGGCAGCGGCACCGTCCAGAGCGGACGGCTTCCAGGCGCTCCCGTCACGAACGCGCTGGGCGCCGGTTGGGCGGACTTCATCCGCGACGTCCAACAGCAGGCGGACGTCGAGCCCGAGACGATCTCCTATGTGGAGGCGCACGGCAGTGGCATCCGCGGCGAGGATGACCAGGAGCTAGAGGCCCTTCGAGCCGTGTTCCATGAGCGGGCTCCGAGGGCGGGCTTCCGCGCCATCGGCTCCGTCAAGGGGAACGTCGGGCACGCCGTGCCCGCCGCGGGCATGGCGGGGCTCCTCAAGGTCCTCCTCGCCTTCGAGCATCAGCAATTGCCGCCCTCGCTTCACGCGGACGAGGCGGGCGACCACGAGCGCTTCACGACGACGCCTTTCGAGGTCAACACCCGGTCGCGGCCCTGGGTGAGCGAAGAGGGCGCACCCCGCCGCGCCGCCATCAACGCCTTTGGGATGGGGGGCACGGATTGTCACCTCATCGTGGAGGAGGCGCCCCCGCTTCCGCCTCGCGTGGATGCGCCGGAGCGGCCGGCCTACCTGTTCTTCTTGTCCGCGCGAAGTGACGAAGCGCTCCGGCAGTTCGCGATGGACCTGGCGGAGCGGCTCGGTCAGGCCCTGGCGCGCGGCGATGCGCCTCATCCCGGCGACGTCGCCTTCACCCTGGCCCGGGGCCGTGGTTCGCTGGAGCGGCGTGCCGCCTTCGTGGCGTCGGACCTCCAGGAGCTGTGTGAACTCCTGCGCCGCTTCGACGGTTCGTCCGGAATGAGGGAGGGGGGCCCGTTCTCTGCGGCGTCCCGGCGGGCGCTGCGGGAGATGAGCGGGCGGATGTTGCGTGAGCTGGGGCCGGAGCGCTCCCGCGCTGATTGGCGCGACACGCTCACGGTCGTGGCGGAGCTCCATGCGCTGGGAGTGGACGTCGACCGCTCCCTCTTGTTCTCGCGGGGGGGCTACCGGTGCGTCGCGTTGCCCACCCAGCCGTTCACGACCGAGCGCTGCTGGTTGGACCTGCCGCGTCCGGCGCGACTGCCGGCACCCGTCTTGGCGCCAGCGGCGAGTGCGCCACTGGGGCGCTCCTCCGCGCCGGTGCCAGCCGTCGTCTCGACGCTGCCTGTCGTGCCGGCACTCGCCTCCGTGCCGACGTCACCTGTCGAGTTGGCGCTCCCCGCGCGTGGGAACTCCGAGGACGCATTGGCGGAGCCGCCGCGCGCCCCTGAGAACGCGCTCCTGCTCGGGATGGAGTGGCACGCCGTGGAGGCGCAGTTCGTCGATGAGGCCGTGGACCTGAGCGGGAACCTGGTCGTGCTGGTGAACGAGGAGACCCTCGACCTGGCCCGTGAGGCGCTCGCCTCGCTTGGGAATTCCCAGGCGTTCCTCGTGGCGGGCTGCGGTATCGGGCGCTCGGGGCCACATGCCCTGCTGGACTTCGACCGGTATGAGGCTGGCGTCCGGCTCGGGGAGGAGCTGATCCAGCGGCCCGGACGGCTCGCGGGCATCATCGACTTGTCGGACCTCCGCGCGGCTCCGCGGCAGGAGGACGAGGAAGAGGGCTCCCGGTTCGATTCGCTCGGGCGCATCGGGTTGTTGCAAATGCTGCTGAAGCGGAGCCGAGGCGAGTCCTTCCCGTTGCTGCATTTCACCCGAGGGCTCCGACCCTTCAGGGCCAGCGGTCCGCTGGACCTGGGAGGTGGGTTGATGGCCGCCCTGGTGAGCAAGCTCGGCGCGGAGTACGCGGGACTGCGGGCGCGCACCGTGGATGTGGAGCAACTGCCCGAGTCCGCGGAAGCGCTCGCGTCACTGCTTCGCCAGGAGCTGGAGGTCCACGACCCACGAGGCGAGGTCGCGCTCCGGAGCGGCGCGCGGTACTGCCTCTCCATGAACCCGCTGACGGATACGGCGGGAGCCGCGCCGCTCATCTCCGCTGACAAGACGTATGTCATCACCGGTGGGGTGCGTGGCATTGGTCTGGAGGTCGCGAAGCACCTGGTGGCCCGGGGCGCCCGTCGGCTCGCGCTCCTGGGCGTTCGGCCGTTGCCGCCCCAGCACGAGTGGGTCGGGCTTCTCGCGAATCCCTCCACGGATGAGTCCCTCTGTGAGCGGCTCGCGCCCTTGCAGGCCTTGCTCTCACAGGGCGTCCAGGTGCGGGTCCACGTCGGCTCGCTGACGGACGCGGCGGCGCTGGAGTCGTTCTTCGGTGACGTGCGCGCGACGCTCGGGCCCATCGGCGGGTGTGTCCACTCCGCGGGCGCCGTGTTCTTCGATCCGCCCTCGTTCAGCAGCAAGCCCTTGAGCCAACTCCGTGGGGTGCTGGAGCCGAAGGTCGATGGGCTCCGCGTCCTGGAGCGCGCGCTTCGCCGGGACGCGCTCGACTTCTTCGTGTTGTTCTCCTCTGTCTCTGGGGTGGCGCCCTCGTTGGCCGCCGGCATCGTGGACTACTCGGCCGCCAATGCGTTCATGGACCTGCTGTCCGAGCACCGGCGCGCACAGGGCCGTGACGCCTACCAGTCCATCATCTGGCCCAACTGGAAGGACGTGGGCATGGGGGAGGTGGGCAGCGCGGCTTATCGTGCGCTCGGCCTCGCGGCCCACTCCACCTCGGAGGGGCTCGCGCTGCTGGACGCGGCGCTCGCCTCCAAGCGAGCGGTGGTGCTGCCAGCCATCATCGAGCCCGCCCGCTTCGCCGTCGACGCGCTGCTTCAGCCGCGCGTTCGTCCCCTGCCTGCGCGCCTCGTGCGCGCCGAGTCCAGGGTGAGCCCGGCCGTGGTCCAGGGCTCGGCTGCCCCAGTGACGAGGCCTGCGCTCGTTGTGTCGCCCGCGTCTGTGGCAGCGCCTGCGTCCGTCACGTCGTCCGCGCCTGCCGCAGCGCCCGCGCCCGTCGCGGCGCCCATGCCACAAGGCGACTCCGGCGACGCGCTCCGCGAAGAGGTCCAGCAGTGGCTCCAGCAGATGCTCGCGCGGGTCCTGAGCCTCTCGCGCGACCAGGTCGGCGCGGACGCCGACTTCGAGACGCTGGGCCTGGACTCCATCCTCCTCATCGAGGTGATGACGAAGCTGGAGGACTGGCTGGGCGTGGACGTCGACCCTTCGTTGCCGCTCCAGTACCGGACCGTGAGGACGCTGGTGGAGCGGCTGGTGGCCGCGTATCCGGAGGCCATCCGAGCGGTATGCGACGCGGCGCACCCGGAGGGGGGCAGCTCGGAGGGCGTCACTCCGGAGGTTCGTCCTCAGGTGCCCGCGCAAGAGGCGGCCCGGCCACCGGAGGTGCCGCTTCCCCCGCGTGTCCCCGAGCCCGCCGTCCTGGCGGAGCCCGGAGCCCTGTCGGGAGGCGTGGAGCCCATCGCGGTGGTTGGCATGGCGTGCCACTTCCCGGGCTCCTCCGGCCTGGAGGCGTACTGGCGCACGCTCCGTGACGGCCTGGACCACATCACCGAGGTCCCCTCCTCACGCTGGCGCGCGGAGGACCTCTACTCCAGCACGCACCGGCCCGGGCGGAGCGTGGGCAAGTGGGGGGGCTTCCTCCAGGGAATCGAGCACTTCGACCCGGGCTACTTCCACATCGCGAAGGCGGACGCGCCCTGCGTCGACCCGTTGATGCGTCAGTTCCTGGAGGTCAGCGTGCAGTGCCTCCAGCACGCCGGCTATGCCCGGGACGAGCTCGCCGGCAGGCGGGTGGGCGTCTTCGTGGGCTCGCGCATGAGCGGCTATGCCGCGCGCATGCCCGCGCCGACGCGCAACGGCGTCATCGGCTCAGGCCAGAACTTCATCGCGGCGCACGTGTCGCACTTCCTCGACCTGAAGGGGCCGGGCCTGGTGGTGGACACCGCGTGCTCGTCCTCGCTGGTGAGCCTCCACCTGGCCTGCCAGAGCTTGTACTCCGGGGAGTCGGAGCTGGCGCTGGCCGGCGGGGTGGACATCCTGCTCGACGAAGGGGTGTACCTCACGCTCAGCGAGAGCCGCGCGTTGTCGCTCGACGGCAGGTGCAAGACCTTCGACGAGCGGGCGGATGGCTTCGTCCCGGGCGAGGGCGCGGGCGTGGTCCTGCTCAAGCCCTTGCGCAAGGCCCTGGCCGACGGGGACCGCGTCTACGGCGTCATCGACGCGACCGCCGTCAACAATGACGGCCACACCATGGGCATCACCACGCCCAACCCCGCGGGGCAGCGCGCCGTCATCGAGGAGGCGCTGCGCCGGGGACGCGTCAACCCGCGGACCCTGGGCTACGTGGAGGCGCACGGCACCGGGACCCGGCTGGGGGACCCCATTGAGCTCAAGGCGCTCACGGAGGTGCTCGCGCCGGCGGGCGCGCGTCCGGGCACCTGCGCCGTGGGCAGCGTCAAGAGCAACTTCGGCCACCTGCTGAGCGCCGCGGGCATCGCGGGCTTCCTCAAGGTGGTGCTCTCCCTGGTCCACCAGCAGCTGCCGCCCACGCTGCACTGCGCGACGCCCAACCCGCGCTTCAGCTTCGAGTCGTCACCGCTCTTCCCCAACACCGTGCTCCGGCCGTGGGAGCCCCTGGAGGGGGTGCGCCGCGCGGGCGTCAGCGCGTTCGGCTTCGGGGGCACCAACGCCCACGTCCTGGTGAGCGAGGCCCCCGTTCAATCGGGGCCGCGACGCGAGCCACGCCCCCCCGTGGTCTTCTCTCGCGAGCGTTACTGGCTGGAGGCGCGCGGCGAGGCGCCAGCGCCACGCCCAGCGAGCGCGCCCCGTCCCCGGCGTCAGCTCGTCGCCCTGGAGCTCGGCGCGACGGGCTGACGCGGAAGGGAGGAGGGCCTCAGCTCCAGCAGATGGGGAACGTGGACAGGCCCCGGAAGCTGAGGTTCATGTTCCAGTCCTCGGCGGCGCTCTTCGGCCGGACGTTGGGAATCCGGCGGAAGAGCGTCTCGAAGGCGACGGGAATCTCCGCGCGCGCGAGGAAGGCTCCCGGGCAGACGTGGATGCCCGTGCCGAACCCCAGGTGCGGGTTCTTCTCACGGCTGAGGTCCAGCGTGTCCGGCTGGTCGAAGACGGCGGGGTCGCGGTTGGCCGCGGCCACCATGGGCATGACGCCCTGGCCCTTCAGAATCTGCTTGCCGCCGAACTCGAAGTCGCACGCCGCGACGCGCGTGGGCGCCTGGGCGGGCGAGGTGAAGCGGTAGAGCTCCTCGGCCGCGGCCCGGTTGATGACGGGGTCGCGCTTCAGGCGCTCCCACTGCTCGGGGTGCTTGAACACCGCGAGCAGGCCGGTGCTGATGACGTTCTGCGTGGTGGTGTGGCCGCCCGCGAGCAGGAGGACCATCTGCGCCACCACCTCCTCCAGCGTGAGCTTGTTCTCCTCCCGCCAGGCCTTGACCAGGTAGGAGATGAAGTCCTCGCGCGGGCGCGCGAGGCGGTCGTTGATGGCGCGGGTGATGTAGTCCGTCATGCCCAGGAGCGCGTCCTGGCCCTTCAGCATGATGTCCAGGTTGTCGATGCGGCCCGTGGCGTGGGCGAGGTCCACGCTCCACTGCTTGAAGGTGGGCAGGTCGCCGCGGTCCATGCCCAGGATCTCCACCGCGAAGAGCAGGGCGGGGAGCGCGTATGCGTAGTCATTGACGAAGTCCATCTCGCCCTTGTCATGCACCTGGTCAATCAGCCACTCCGCGGTCTGCCGGGCGCGCTGGTGGATGTCCCGGACATTCTCCGGGCGGAAGGCCTGGTTGATGAGCCCTCGCAGCCGCTTGTGCTCGGGGTTGTCCTTCATCACGGCCCACATCGAGAAATGGGTGATGATGGGGCGCAGGTGCTGCATGAAGTCGTCCCGCACCACGAACGTCTCACTGCTCTGGCTGGAGAAGCGGGCCGCGTCGCGCAGGGCCGTCTGCACGTCCTCATGGCGCGTGATGAGCCAGTGACGGGTCTCCTCGCTCCAATACACAGGCTCCTGCTCACGCAGTTGCTTGTAGAAGGGATAGGGATTGATGTGGAACTCAGGGGCCAGGATGTTGACGTGCAGCTTCTGCGCTTCGCTCATGGTGTTGCTCTCCCGTTGCGTGGAGGGTTGGGGCGCGTGGTGCGTCCGTGAATGGATTTATGGCTGTGTTTCATGATACACGAATGGTCTGGCTGTGTCTTGGTGCGGCCGCAAGGATTGAAATCCAGACTCGTGGGTTGGGGTGTGAAGCCGATGACGACATACATGTTCCCCGGACAGGGCTCTCAGGCGCGCGGGATGGGCCGCGAGCTGCTTTCCCGGCACCCGGCCTTGCTGTCCCAGGCTGACGAGGTGCTGGGGTACCGGCTGGCGGAGGTGTATCAGGACGAACGGTTGGACCAGACGCAGTACACCCAGCCCGCGTTGTTCGTCGTGAACGCGCTGTCGTGGCTGGAGCAGCGGGAGCTTCACGGCCGGGATCCGGACCACGCGCTGGGGCACAGCCTGGGGGAGTACAACGCGCTGTTCGCCGCGGGGGCCTTCGACTTCCGGACGGGCGTCCTCCTGGTGCGCCGGCGTGGTGAGCTGATGGGGCAGGCGCGAGGCGGTGGCATGGCCGCGGTGCTGGGCCTGTCCGTCGAGCGCATCGCGGAGGTGCTGGAGCGGCTGGGGGTGGGCAGCCTGGACCTGGCCAACGACAACACGCCCAGCCAGCAGGTGCTGTCCGGGCCCCGGGAGGACCTGGAGCGCGTGGCGCCGGAGCTGCGCGCCGCGGGGGGCAATGTCGTCCTGCTCAAGGTGAGCGCGGCGTTCCATTCGCGGTACATGCGCCCGGCGCGGGAGGACTTCGCGGCCTTCCTGCGGGAGTTCACGTTCGCGCCCTTGCGCTTCCCGGTGGTGTCCAACGTGGAGGCGCGTCCCTACGACGAGGCCCGGCTCCCGGAGCTGTTGGCGCGGCAGATTGACTCGCCGGTGAAGTGGACGCAGAGCGTGCGCTACCTGCTCGGCCTGGGGGAGCAGACGTTCGAGGAGGTGGGGCACGGCCAGGTCCTCGCGGGGCTGCTGCGGCGCATCCGCGAAGCGAAGCCGGCCGTCCCCTCGGTGGCGGCGGCTCCGACGCCGGAGCCGCGTGAGCCCTCGCAGCAGGCCGTGCCCGCCGCCGCGCCCGCGTCCGCCGCCGTGCGCGCGCAGGCGCTGGGGAGCAGGGCCTTCCGGGAGACCTACGGCGTGCGGCTCGCCTACGTCGCGGGCTCCATGTACAAGGGGATTTCCTCCCGCGAGCTGGTGGTGCGGATGGGGCGCGCGGGCCTGCTGGGCTTCTTCGGCACCGGCGGCGTGCCGCTCGCTCGCGTCGATGAGGAGGTCCTCGCCATCCAGGCCGCGCTGCGCCCGGGCGAGGCCTACGGGGTGAATCTGCTGCACAGCCTCGACCGTCCGGAGCGGGAGGAGCAGCTGGTGGACCTCTTCCTGCGCCGGGGCGTGCGCAACGTCGAGGCGTCGGCCTTCATCCGCGTCACGCCGGCGCTGGTCCGCTTCCGCGTCACCGGGCTGCGGCGGCGCGAGGACGGCCGCATCGAGGCGCCGAACCGGCTCATCGCCAAGCTCTCCCGGCCGGAGGTCGCCAGGGCCTTCATGAGCCCGCCGCCCGCCGACATCCTGGAGGCGCTGGTGCGCGCTGGCCGGGTCTCCGAGGAGGAGGCGCGGCTCGCCCGGGCGCTGCCCATGGCCGAGGACCTCTGCGTGGAGTCCGACTCCGGAGGCCACACGGACCAGGGCGTCGCCAGCGCGCTGCTGCCCGCGGTGGGGCTCCTGAGAGAGCGAATGATGGCCGAGCACGGCTACGCCACGCGCATCCGGGTGGGCGCCGCGGGCGGCATCGGTACCCCGCAGGCGGCGGCCGCGGCCTTCATCATGGGGGCGGACTTCATCGTCACGGGCTCCATCAACCAGTGCTCCGTGGAGGCAGGCACCAGCGAGCCCGTGAAGGACCTGCTGGAGACGCTGGACGTGCAGGACGTGACGTGCGCGCCCGCCGGGGACATGTTCGAGCTGGGCGCCAAGGTCCAGGTGGTGCGCAAGGGCCTCTTCTTCCCCGCCCGGGCCAACCGGCTGTACGCGCTCTATCAGCAGCACCCCTCGCTGGAGGCGCTGGACGCGCAGACGCGGAGCCAGCTCGAGACGAAGTACTTCCGCCGTGGCATCGAGGAGGTCTGGGAGGAGACGCGCCAGCACTACCTGCGCGTCGCTCCGGAGGTGGTGGAGCGCGCCGAGCGCAACCCGCGGCAGAAGATGGCCCTCGTCTTCCGCTGGTACTTCGTCCACACCTCCCGGCTGGCACTGCGAGGCAGCCCGGAGCAGCGCACGGACTATCAAATCCACTGTGGGCCGGCGCTGGGCTCTTTCAATCAGTGGGTACAGGGGACGCCCCTGGCCTCGTGGCGCGACCGCCACGTGGATGAGATGGCCGTGAAGCTCATGGATGCGACGGCGGAGTGGCTGGAGCAGCGGTTCCAGGGGTTCCGCGCGGGGCCCTGAGGCGCGGCCCCGCGCGGGGCCTTCAGCACAGGAGGGCCTGGAAATAGGCGTCCAGGCTCTCGGGTGCGTCCAGGGCGAAGCGCGCGGCGATGTGGGCATCAGGGCGAATCAGCACGCCGCCCGCGCGCTTCGCGCCCAGCGCCCGGTGGGCGTGATGCTGGACATCCGCCCAGGCCTTGCCCAGGTTCGCGGGGTCGAAGCCCGAGGCCGCCTGTCCGCCGAGGACGAAGTGGAGGTGGAGCTGGTCGCCATGCCGCTGCAGCGCATGTCGTGCCAGTGCGCGCATGCGGTCCGCGTCGGGACGCTCGCCGCCCAGGACGAGGAGGGTGTGGCGGTCGGGCCGGAGCACCGCGTGGATGGAGGTGGGGTGCTCGGCCTCCAGGCGGAAGTGGGGCACGCGGTCCCCGGGCTCGGCCTGGCCGCGCTTGAACGCGGCTTGGGCCGCGCGGGCGCCTCGCGGGTCCACCGCCGCCTGCGTCACCGGGCCGCGGCGGTAGTGCACGCCGAGCTGCGAGGTCTTCAGGACGTTCTTCAGGTTCAGCGCGGGCAGGTTCAGCAGCCGCAGCTGCTTGCGCGCGAGGTAGCGGAGGACGGGGTTCGCCCCGAAGACGAGCAGGGTGAGCCGGTCGTTCTCCGCGAACATCGACACGGCGGCGGGGTGGCGCTCCCCATGGTAGCTGTCGAGCAGGCACGCGCGCGCCTTGCCACGCACCGCGAGCGCGAGCTTCCAGGCCAGGTTGATGGCGTCCAGCACCCCCGTGTTGAGGCCCTGGGCGGCGATGGGGGTGTTCACATGGGCCGCGTCGCCCGCAACGAAGACGCGCCCCACCCGGTATTGAGACACGAGCCGCTGGCTCGGCTGGTACTGGGTGAGCCAGAGCGGGTCCTCCAGCTTCCAGTGGCCCAACCCCAGCGGCGTCATGATGGCTCGGAACTCGTCGAGCGTGGGCGTCTGTCCCTTGAGCGGCGAGTCGGGCGGGCGCGCGGAGATGAGCCGGTAGTAATCGTCACCCAGGTTCAGCACCACGAAGGGGAACCGGTCGAGGATGAAGCCGTGGCGCTCGTCGCGGGCCAGCGACATGTTGGGGATGCGCACGTCCGTCATGATCCAGTTGTCGTCGTAGCGCGCCCCGGTGAAGGGGAGGCCGAGCACGGCGCGGACCTGGCTGTGGCCGCCGTCGCAGCCCACCAGGAAGGGGACCTGGACCTCCTCGGTCACCCCTCCGGCCCGCGTCAGCCGGGCCGTCACCCCTGAGTCGTCCTGGCGGAAGTCGTCCAGTCGCGTGTCGCGCTCCACGACCACGCCCCGGTCGCTCAGGGCCTGGACCAGCTCCCGCTCCGTGCGTCCCTGGTGCAGGTGCAGGTAGAAGGGGAACTCGCTCTCCAGTCTGTCATAGCGGAGCACGGTGGCGCGCCGCGTGCCCGCGTACATGTTCATGACGGGGTTGGCCACGCCGGCCTGGAGCAGCCGGTCCGCGACGCCCAGCAACTGGAAGATCTCCAGCGTCCTCGGCTGGAGGGTGACGGCCTTGGACTCGCCGGAGAACGAGGGCTGCTTGTCGATGACGCGCACCCGAATGGCTTGCTGGTCGAGCGCCAGCGCGAGGCACAGGCCCACCGGGCCCGCCCCGACAATCAGGACATCGGTCGAGCGCGTCATCACGCGGGCTCCTGGGAGAGGTGGGCCTTGGGCAGGCCCGCGAGGAAGGAGATGCGCGAGCCCATGAAGCCGGGCACCTGGCGCAGGTCCCAGTCGTAGTGCTCATGGCCGTCGACCTGGGCGATGAGGTCGCGCCACTCGTCGAGGTGGTAGGCGCGCAGGTGCGAGACGACGCCGTCGACGAAGAAGCAGAACGCGCCCACGGGGACCACCACGCCCAGCAGCGTGCGCCGGACGCTGAGCGGCCAGATGCCGCCCAGGCTCAGCCACGCGCTCAGCAGCGGCGTCGCCGCGCAGAAGCGCAGGATGGCGAGCGGCTCACGCTGCACGGGCTCCATGAAGACGATGGGCTGCCGCTTGCCCACCGCGTCGGTCAGGATGCCTCGCACCTGCTCGGGCTGGAAGTGGTGCACGGCGTTGACGACGAGGCGCAGGCCCTCCAGGTGTGCGGGCACGTTCAGCACGTCCACCGACTCCGCGACGTGGCCCACGCGGCCCGCGCTCTCCCGCTCGACTTCGGCGTACAGCTCCGAAGCCGGGAACTTGTCCGAGAGCTGGATGTGGACGTCCTCCCGGCCCAGGTGCCTGGACAGCGCGAGCATCAGCCCGCCATCCCCCGCGCACAGCGCTTGGATGGAGGTGAGCTTGCGCTGCCGCAGCAGCTCGCCGAGCAGGTCGAAGGCGCTGTCGTACATCCGCAGCCGCACCGACATGTGGTGCAGGAACTCCCGGATGGTCTTCCGCAGGGGCGATGGCAGCCACGGCAGGTCGTTGAACTCAAAGAGGTGGGCGCGTTGCATGGGCGTCGTCCGGGTGTGGCGTGAGGCTCGGTGGATGGAAGGTTCAGAGCGCGGCGGCGAGCCGCTCCAGGAGCCAGTCCTGGGCCTGCTCCGCGCGCAGGAAGAAGTGGTCGCCAGGCGTCACCTGGCACTGGAAGCCGCCTCGGGTGAGCGCCTGCCAGGCCCTCGCGGCGTCCTCGGTGATGCGGTCATCGGCGGCGCCGTGCAGGGCGGTGATGGGGAAGTCGAAGGGTGGCTCGGGCTGGTAGCGGTAGCCCTCCATCAACTTCAGGTCCGCGAGCATCATGGGCAGCAGGGCCCGGGCGAAGTCGGCGTCCTGGTCCGCCAGCACCCGTCCCTCGGCCGTGCGCAGGGCGATGTCGAGCAGGGGCGCGAGCGGCTCCCGCGTCGAGGGCGCGGGAATCCCGTCGAAGCCCGCCGCGCGGAAGCGCCGCTGGAGGTCCTCCAGGAAGGGGCCCGGCGCCAGGGAGGGCGCGCTGGCGCCTCCCACGAGGAGGTGGCGCGGCTGGGGCAGCCCCTGGGCGCGCAGTCGGCTCGCGACGAGGTAGGCCAGCAGCGCGCCGAGGCTGTGCCCATAGAATGCGAAGGGCAGGTCCAGCCGGGGCCGCAGCGCGTCCACGAGCCTGGGCAGCAGCAGGTCGAGCTGGTGGATGGGCGGCTCGTGGATGCGCGTCTCCCGTCCCGGGAGCTGGAGCGGCCACACCTCGACGTGCTCGGGCAGCCGCCCCCAGTCGCGGTAGAGCGAGGCGCCGCCGCCGCCATAGGCGAAGCAGAACAGGCGCAGGGCGGGCTTCGCGCGGCGCACGACGTGGGTGAACCACGCGTCCGTCGCCGGGAGCGCCGCCGTGGCGGAGCCGGGCGCGAGGTCCTTCAGCATGGTGGCGCAGAGCTGCTCGATGCTCGGCCCTTCGAGCAGCAGCTCCGCTGGGACGCGCAGCGCCAGCCGCTCCTCGATGTCCCGCCGCAGCGCCAGCCCGGTGAGGGAGTCGAAGCCCAGCTCGCGCAGCGGGCGCCCCACCGGGAGGGCCGCGGGCTCCAGGTCGAGGAGCCGCGCGGCGCACTCGCTCAGGAACCGCGTCACCCAGGCGCGCCGGGCGTCCGCGTCCAGTCCGTCCAGGGGCGTGGCCGCCGTGGGCGGCGCTGCCGACGGTGACTCCTGGAGGGCCTTCTCCAGCGCCTCCACCCGCTCGGCGTCCAGCAGCCGCACCCGGTGCCCCCGGGCCTCGGCGACCTGCCGCCCCTCGCCGTCGAGCAGGCGGAGGTTGCCGGTGAGGCAGCCGCTCGCGTCGGGCGGCTCCGGGAAGGTGAGGTGGCACCACAGCGTGCCGTCCGCGGGGGCGTGGTGGAGCTGGAAGGACTCCCAGCCCACCACCATGAACCGCATCCGGTCCTTGAGATACTCAGCGCCCGCCACGGCGCAGAGCTGGGCGCACGCGTCCAGGACTCCCGGGTGGAAGCCCAGGCCCCTGGCGGCGCCGGCCGGTCGGGGCTGCGGGCGGAACCGGGCCACGGCCTCGCCGGCTCGGAACCACACCTCGTCCACCCACTTCACGCTCTCCCCCAGGTCGAAGGACAGCTCGGAGAGCCGCTGGTAGAAGGTGGCGCCCTCCCAGCGCGTGCCGCCCTCCAGGTGGGGGCGGGCCCACGGCGTCTCCGGTGTGGCCGACGCGCGCTCCAGCTCCGCCTGCATGTGGAGCGTCCACTCGGCTTGTGGAGAGGGACGGCTTTGGAGCAGGAGCCGCGCGCGCGCGTCCTCCTGAGGCTCCACCACGAGGCGCAGCTCGCGCTCCTCGCCGGGCTCGACGTGCAGCGCGACCCGGTAGCGCACGTCCCGCAGCGAGAAGGACGGCAGGCCCAGGTGCTGACGCACGGCGCGGGTCAGCAGCTCCTGGAGGTGCCCGACGTGGGCGATGCCATGGTTGTCGCCCAGGTCCGGCAGCCGCGCGTGGCTGAGGCGGTAGGTGAGCTCGCGCTCGGGACGCGCGGAGGGCACGGGCACGCCGTCGAACACGTCGTGTGCCGCGGGGGCCTCCGGCGCCACGGGGGCCGTGTCCCGCAGCCAGTAGGGCTTGCGTTGAAACGGGTAGGTGGGCAGCACCTGCTCCGGACGGGGAAGCCCCGCGGTGAAGGTGCGGCGGTCCGGGGCGAGCCCCCGCGCATGGAGGCGCGCCACGCAGTCCAGCAGCGCCCACCAGGGCGCTTGCGCCGACGTGGCGTCGAGCCAGGGCTGGCCCGTGTCGCCCAGCGCCACGACGAGGCGGTGCTCCGCGTCGTCGAGCCCCGCGCGCGCGACGTGCCAGTCGCCCGTCGCCTCATGGGACGTGCTCCAGGTGCCGGGCTGCGTCGCCGCCTCCGCGTCGAGGGACGCCGGCGCCCGCGTGGACAGCACGCGGCAGCGGGGCGCGGACAGCCGCTCCGCCGCCAGCGGGAAGGGGGCGTGCAGGCCCAGGTCACGCAGCAGGCAGCGCAGCGCGTCCCGGAGCTCCATCACTCCAGCCGCGCAGGCCGCGAGGTAGACGCTCCCGCCATCCGCCAGCAGCGCGTCCGGGCGGTAGCCCCAGTGCTCCAGGAGCCGGAGGAGGGCGAACCGGGCCTGGAAGGCGGTGAGCTCGCGTGTCGCCAGGGCGCGCGCGTCGCCGCCCAGCAGCTCCGCGGCCATCGCGCCCACGGCGTCATGGGCCGCCGCGAAGATGGGCTCCACCGGGTACACCGCCGCGACGGTGGAGGCGAGGTCGCCGCCATGGGGGAGGGCGAACGCGAGGCGCGGGGCCGCGCCCTGCTCGACGACGCCCAGGCGAAGCCCTTCGGCCTCACGTCCCTCGGCGAGCGCCTGGAGCCCGGCCGACAGCGCCGCGCCATCCGCGGCCACCACCACGGCGCGGTGCTCCAGGTGGCTGCGCGAGGCCATGGCCGCCGCGCACGTCGCGGCGAGCGCGGGCTCCGACGTGCTGGCCAGGTGCGCGCTCCATCCGTGGGCCAGCGCACGCAGCGCGGTGTCGTCCCGGGCCGAGAGGGGCAGCAGGTACGCGGGCCGCTCGCGGAAGGGCGCTGGCCGGGACGTTGAAGCGGGGGGCTCGCCCACGATGACGTGGACGTTGGTGCCCGAGAAGCCGAACGCGCTCACGCCCGCCATCCGGTCCTCGCCCTCCCACGGCAGGGTGTCCCACGGGAGCCGGGCGCGAGCGCGCTCCAGGCGGAGGAGCGGGTTGAGCTGACGGAGGTGGGGCTGCTTCGGAATCCTCCGGTGTTGGAGGCAGAGCACCGTCTTGATGAGGCCGGCGATGCCGGCGGCGGCCTCCAGGTGTCCCAGGTTGGCCTTGACGGCGCCCACCGTGAACGACTCCGAGTCCGCCGGCCGCTGACCGTAGACCGCGCCCAGCGCCTGCATCTCGATGGGGTCCCCCAGCGACGTCCCGGTGCCATGGGCCTCCACGTAGGAGACCTGCCCGGGCTCCCGTCCCGCGGAGGCCAGCGCCTTGCGAAGCAGGGCCTGCTGCGCGAGCCCGTTCGGGACGGTCAGCCCGCTGCTGGCGCCGTCGTGGTTGGCCGCCGAACCCAGGAGCACGGCGAGCACGGGGTCACCGTCCCGCAGCGCATCATCCAGCCGCTTGAGGACGATGACGCCACCGCCCTCGGCGCGGCCGTAGCCGTCCGCGGCGGCGTCAAACGTCTTGCAGCGGCCATCTGGCGCCAGGGCCCGCAGCCGGCACAGCGAGACGAACGGGTAGGGCGACACCAGGAGGTTGACGCCGCCGGCCAGGGCCACCTCGGACTCGCCTTTGCGTAGGCTGTCGCACGCGAGGTGGACGGCCATGAGCGACGAGGAGCAGGCCGTGTCCACGGTGAGGGCCGGCCCCTGCAACCCCAGCCGGTGCGCGATGCGGCCCGAGGCGATGTTGGTCGCCATGCCCGTGGCGGTATAGGCGCCGAACTGGCGCGCGTCGCGCAGCAGCAGGCCGTACTCCGCGGTGCCCATGCCCACGAAGACGCCCACTGGCCGGCCCGCGAGGCTGTCGGGGGCGAGCCCGGCCCGCTCCAGCGCCTCCCAGGACACCTCGAGCAGCAGGCGCTGCTGGGGGTCCATGTCGCTGGCCTCCCGGGGCGAGATGCCGAAGAGCCGCGCATCGAAGAGCGACGGCGCCTCGCGCAGGAAGCCGCCCCGCCGCACGTAGCTGCCGCCGGGGGCGTCGGGGTCCGAGTCGAAGAAGGCGTCCGCGTCCCAGCGCTCCCGGGGCACGTCGACGATGGCGTCCCCCCCGTCCATCAGGAAGCGCCACAGGGACTCGGGGCTGTCGCACCCGCCGGGGAAGCGGCAAGCCATGCCGATGATGGCGATGGGCTCGCGGGCCACGTCACGGGTGGCGGGCGCGGGCCGCGCCTCGGTCGCTCGCGTCGGTGCCTGGGGCGCGGCCCGCGCC
>NZ_JABXEO010000086.1:0-35298 GCF_013372585.1 Myxococcus sp. AM010 | reverse complement strand
CACCCAACAGGTGCGCCTCCACCCGCTGGCCCTTGCGCCCTCGCCGCAGCACCACCGCGGTGGCGTCCAGGTGCGCCAGCGTCATGGGCCTCGCGGTGCCGCCCACCCGCCCCCAGTCATGCACCGCCGACAGCGCCAGCGTGTACCGCCCCGGGACAGGGGGCCGGCCGAAGAGGACGTGCTGCACGTCCAGGGCTACCTCCGCCCCCGCCAGGCGCGCGCTCAAGACGTCCGAAGCGAAGGCCTCCGCGTACACCGGCCCCAACGTGCCCGTCGCGATGACGCCGGCCGGGTGGTAGTCGGGGTTGACGCGGTTGCCGTAGCGCCGCACCAAGTGCCCGGACAGCAGGGAGTAGCCCTCCATCATCCCCAGCCACACCGAGTCGGGCGTGTCCCCTCCCACCATGAAGAGGCGCACCACCTGCCCCCAGTCGGACAGCGTGTCCCAGTCCTCCCGCCTCACGAGGCCCGCGCCTTCCCCTCCGCCCCACAGCCGCAGCCGTACCGGCGCCCCGAGAATGAGGCGGAACGACTCGCCCCTCCCCAAGGCCACCATCGGCTCCACCTGCACGAAGCCTTCGTCGGTGCCTGCGCCCCTCCGCGGCAGCAACGTCCAGGTCGCCGCGTCCATGCGCAGCAGGTTCGTCATCGGAGATGCCGAGTCGGACGTCGCGGACGCAGAGGACTCCTCCTCGGGCTGAGCCTCTCCCGCTTCCTCCTCGCCGGAAGACTTGTCGGAGATGGCCTCCTCCAGCCTTCGAACGGTGGCGTCGAAGTCCTCTGGGGTGACGGCCTCCTGCGCCCCTCCGGCCCCGGGCAACAGCAGCAGCAAGACGACGGCCCAACTCCCATGCATGCCCATCGACGCCTCCGTGGCGGGCCCCAGCAGGGGCGCTCAGCACAGAGGTTCCCTGCTCAGTCCGACAGGTCGGCAAACCGGGCGGGGAAGTTGACTGCAAGAGTCACAGGCGACCCGGCCCGGTGGGAGTATCGACAGACGTGCCAAGCCGGACAGCGAGGTCCTCGCACACCTGCACGTCACCGCCACCCGGGAAGCCGTCTGGACAGCCCCCCGCACTGGCACGGAGAGGCGGCACAGCACCTCGACCTCGTGCCAGGGTGGGCACGTCCGGCGCTACTCCTCCGCTGGCGGAGGCGGCGCTGTCGGTGCGTCCGGAGGCGGTGGGCGTGCGGGTGGCGAAGACTCTCCTGGAGGTGATGAAGGACGCGGGGCACCCGCCGCCGGCAGTGGACTTCGGGCTGGCCATGCTGGCGCAGGCGCTGGGACTGCCACCGGGCGCGGGGGCCACGCTGTTCGCGATGGGGAGCGCGGCGGGCTGGGTGGAACACGTGCTGGAGCAGCGCGAGCAGGGACACCTGCTGCGTCCGCACGCCCGCTACGTTGAGCCCGCTCCCACTCCGAGGGGCACCGTCTCTGAATGAGCCCGCAGCGCGATGAATGCTCACCGGTAGGGATGACCCCATGAATGTTGGCGCCATCCCTACCAGGGAGTTTGCTTGCTATGGGTCGACGGTGAAGGGAACGACGACCAAGTTGTTCTCCTCATTCGTCTCGGGGAGCGAGCCGTTTCTATCCACCGACAGGATGAGGTTGTAGACACCGGGCGTCAGCGTCGCCGGTAGCGTGACGGTCCTGGTGAGGGAATAGCTCGCCCCCGGCTCCAGAGCCGTCCTGCGTGACTCGTTCGCGAGCGACGTATCCCCCGTGCAGCAGGTCTCATCCTTGGAGAGGTAGACGTAATCCGACCAGCTCGGATGCGCAACAACATCCACTGAGCCATTGCTCACGCTCCATGCCAGACTGATGGAGGAGCCCGCCCGTGCCGAGGGCGGAGCCGACAATTCCCCTGGAACGAGGTCCGCAGCGCGAAGACTGATGGGCAGCGCCGTCCATGTGTTGTTCTCCTCATTCGGCTCGTGAAGCACACCGTTGCGGTCTACTCGAAGGAGGAGGAAGTAGTTCCCAGCAGGCACGCTCGGCAGGACCGCGGACTCCGTGATGGTATAACTCGCCCCAGGCGCCAGCGCGCTCGTGCGAACCTCGCTCATCACCGACGTATCCCCGCTGTCATATCTCTCGTCCGTAGAGAGGTAGACGTAGTCGTACCAGTTCGGGTACGCGACCTCCGTGCCCGCATTGGTGACCGTCCACGTAAAGGACACGGACTCCTGAGCCTCGGCCACCGAGGGTCCACTGAACGCGGTGGCCGCCAGATCTGGGTTCGTCACGGTGATGGGCAGCGCGGTCCAAGTGTTGTTCGTCTCTTCCGATTCGTAGAGGGCACCGTAATGGTCGACCCGGAGGAGCAGAAAGTAGTTCCCTGCAGGAACGTTTGGCAGTGTCGCGGTATTGGCGACGGTGTAGCTCGCTCCCGGTGCCAGCCCACCCGAGTGCTGCCAGCTCGTCACGTTGACGTCTCCACCACCGAACGTCTGGTCAGTGGAGAGGTAGACGAAGTCGGACCAGGACCGATACGCGTTGGCCGTGCCCGCATTCGTGACCGTCCAACTGATGGGCGCCCGCTGCTGGACCGCAGCCTCCGACGGTCCGCTGAACGCGGTGATGGCCAAGTCAGGATTCGTCACGGTGATGGGCAGCGCGGCCCACCCATTGTTCCCGTCGTCCCTCTCCACCACGACGGAGGTGCTGTCGACGCGCAGGAGCAAGAAGTAATCGCCAGCAGGCACTCCTGGCAGATCTACCGACTTCGTGACGGTATAGCTGCCCCCCGGCGCGAGCAGCGTACTCCGTGACGCATCCAGCACCAGCGCGTCGTTGCTGCTGGGGTAGATGTCGCGCGACAGATATATGGCGTCGCGCCATGATGGCGTGGCATCCACCGAGCCCTGGTTCGTGACGGTCCAGGACAAGGAAACCGTCTGCCGTGTCGCCGCTGCGGCAGGCCCGATGAAGGCAATGGGAGCCAAGTCTGCGGCTACCATCGAAGCCGGGGGCCGCACACAAACCACGCGCTGGTACTTCGTCGTCTCGTCATACGAATGGCCACCATCGCCCAGGTAGATGCTCTGAACGAGGGTGCCAGATGTGCTGTAGGCAGACGCGCTCCAGAAGTACTCCGCTGTCTCGAAATCGAAGTACTTCTTCGCCAGGGCACTGCCGCTCACGCGGTGGATTTCCGTCACGGCAGGCAGGCGCCAGTCACTGAATCCCCCCTCCACCAGCGAGTGACAGTGGTTATCTAGCGAGGCGTCCGAAACGCCCGGGACAATTCCACCGGCGTAGTCATTCGTGCGTGCTCCATCGTCCGCGTCCGGCTGCGCATTGCCTGCCAACTCGGCGCCCCACACTGCGTCGTGCCACGTCTTCACCGGTACCGAAGGCCGGCTCCACACGAGCCCCCCAGCGCGCGTATCCATGCAGCCTCCGCATCCCGTCACGAAGAGCTGCTCGCCATCGGCAGGCACTCGACACGCATGCTCCGCAGGTGGAGGCCCGCTCCTCACGCAGACCACTCGGTGGGACTCGGTCGCCTTGATGCCATAGTGCCCCCCTCCCAAGAGATGGATCAGTACAGCGTAAGAGGCGCTCCAGTTCGTTGAGGTCCAGGCATACTCTGAGACAGCGTGGGGAAAGTAGGTCCCGGCCATGGAGGCACTCGTCACCCTAGCCAGTTCCTTATCCGAGGGCAGACGCCAATCGCTGAAGCCGCCCTGCGTCAACTCATGGCAATAGGCTGCGGCCGACGCGTCCGGCCCCGCCGAGATAGGATAACCCCCCGAGTAGTCATTGACCCGGCCGTAGTCCTGCGCATCCGGAACGGCGCTGCCCGGAACGCTCGAGTCCCAGACGGCATCGTGCCAGTTGCTGTGAAATGGGATGACGGCGAAGACCAACCCGCTGGCGATGTCCTCGCAGCCTCCGTTCGCTGTCCGCATCAGCGGCGCATCCGAGCCGTACACCGGCCGGCAACCATAGCTCCACGAAGGAGCCGGCTCCGGGATGGTGGGCAGGTCAATAACAATCTCCGCGTTCATCAGCGGCAGCTCCAGCTTGCCCGACCCCGGCTCCACCAGTGGCGCTGTGGGGGTCGGATTTCCAGGCGCATAGACCTTCACGTCCCGGTTTGTCAGCACGTACGAGCGCGACTGCGGCGACATGCCCGGCGAGGCGTACAGGTTCAGCGTAACACCCCACAGACGCAACACGCGCAACGAGACTGCGTTCCCCTCGTAGTGGTTCGTCCTGAGGCGAAATGACTGAAGGTCAGTGAGCCCCCCATGACTCAGCGCCGAGGTGAGCGGAACAGTGACATTCGTCCAGTCCTCACCGGTCAGCGTCACCCAGTGATAGCCCAGCTTGTGGACATTGCCCTCCGCGTCGAGCCCCTCCACGTCCACACGGATGCGTCCATGTTTGTACGCGGTAACGGAGGCATCCATTGCAAACTGGACGCTCTCCACGGAGCGCCGCACAGGCTGGCCGGAGCCCTCGGCCACAACCACCTGGGTGGTTGTCTCCCCCACCAGCCCAGACGTGTTGGTGATTCGCGCCGTCACCGTGTAGGTGCCGGCAGCCTCGAACGTATGCATCCACGCGTGAGTGGACGGCTCAGACACGCCATAGACGCGGCCCTCCACAAGACCATCACCCCAGTCGAGCTGCACGGCATAGGTGCCGTCAGCATTGTAGTTCGCGCTCGGGTCATACACCGAGGGCACAAGCGTCACGCTGGCCCCCGAGGTGCTCACCGCCACACTGAGCGACGCTGCAGCACAGATGGCCGCCCCACCCACCCAGCCAGCGGGACAATTGGGCTCGGTCTCCCCCTGGAGGGGAGCCGCGAGCAGCAAATACTCACCCGGGTAGGCTTGGCGGAGCATGTCTACACCGAATTCTCCCACGCAACTCTCCAGCACGGCTTCTGGATCCGAAACGTTGGCCAGATAGGCTGTCTTCTCCGGCTCCGTCCAGTGGCGCGACGCGATGGCGTTCCACCGGGACTGGACGTTCGGGATGCCCGAGAGCACGCGCTGGATGGCGAGCGTAGTGAGCCCGCGCAGGTAGCGGGCCTCGGGAACGTTGTCGCTCTCATGGTAGGCGTCGTTCAGCGGGTAGCCCGGTGGAAACTCGTCCGGCTTCGAGAAGGGGGCTCCCGTGAGGATGACCTCCCGGTGCGGACAGGTTCCGACAAAGCCGACGTAGTCCACGAAGTCCCCCGGCTGCTGCCGGATGAGCGCATCCGCACCATCCTCAATGGCGGCGGCCAGCATCACTCCGAACTGATTGAAGCGCCAGTCGCCGGAGCCTGACCGCTCAATCACAGGGCTGGAGCACTGGGGGAGGTAGTCACAGAAGCAGCCCGAGCCCTCTTCAGGTTCGAGGCACGGTCCATAGGACTCCGCAGAGGTGTAGTAGGGATTCCCCTCGCAGTTGATGGGCGCTTCTGAGTTGAAGGCGCTGTGACAGGACGTATCTGTGGCTGGCTCGTACTTGCAGCATTTGAGCGTCGCTCCCCCCAGGCACAGTTCGCCATATGGAATTCCGATATCCAACGAAAGCATATCACTCATCTGCCAATCCAACACCATGCAGAGACCACTCCAGACCATATCCTTTGCCGAACAGCCAGGCTTGTTGAAGCCCTGGCTCGCGCACCGGTTGTAGTCTTTGACGTAGTCACTCAAGTCCTTCGCCTTACCCACCCAGTCGCGGATACGCGATAGGGATGCCAGACCACTCCGCTCCAGGCTCACAGGATGGGGCTTGAGCTGCGAGGAGGAGTCGCGAGCGTGAGGTGCGGACTCAGGGGCCTCGGGAACAGGGGTGTCCGTCGTCGGCAGACAACCGGACACCCAAAGGAGGACTGCAAGGAGGAAGTTCGTCCGGCAGAGCCGTTGCCTGGAAATGACCATGATTGCCTTTGAGTCCTCACTTCGAACCAAATTCAAGACACAAGCAACATGGCACATCAAACCACACCCAAACATCAATTACCACCCAGGAGATGCTGATGGCGACCTCCCTTAGATCCGGTCTCGAAATTGCTCGAGGCAACCCGTTGAAATCTGATCAGTTTTCTGCCGGAGCTCGACACTCCGCAACAGATGAGATCGAACCCAGAGCTTGGACCTGACGGACGCTCGCCCCCTCTGGAACGGCATTCTGTCGGTGCTGCGCACCGGGGCGCAATGGAGCGAGCTGGCCAGGAAGTATCCGCCCTACCAGACGTGCCACCGGTGGTTTCAAAGCTGGGTGAAGGACGGCACCTTCCGCAAGGTGCTGCGAGAGCTGGCCAGCGACCTGAAGGAGCGCGGCGGCTTCGACCTGGAAGATGGCTTCGCGGACGCGTCCTTCTTGGGCACGAAAAAAGGGGGCCCTGCGTCGGAAAGACGAAGCGCGGGAAGGAGACCAAGGTCGTGGCAGCTATCGACAGCACTGGTCTTCCTCTCTCTATTGGCATCGCAAGCGCTTCGCCCCACGAGGTCAAAGTCATCGAGGCCGCGTTCGACGAAGGGCTCCTTGATGAACTCCCAGAGCGGCCCATCGGAGGCAATGCCTACGACAGCGACAAACTCGATGAGCGGCTCGGGGACGAGCGCGGCGTGAAACTGATTGCTCCACACCGCTGTTGGCGGTCATCGCGGAGCGCGGGATTCTGGTCATCGGTAGGCGCGCGTACCGAGTCGAGGCAAAGCAAGACTGGGCTTGCCCCGATTTGGCACTCCCGCACTTTGTGTGACGCGTGGCACAGGGCGGATTCACGAAAGGTGCTGTTCAGGTGCGCGGACTCCGAGGGAGCGAGCCTGTCGTCGTCAAAGACGGTAGAGAGTCCGGCTTGAAATCCGGGCTTCCCAGGGAGATTGGCGCCAATGGCGCCCTGCTGCGTCTGACTGCTCTTCCGAGTGAGATCACACAAAGTGATGGAGAGCCGCCAAATCGGGGCAAGCCCAAGGAGCGTTAGCCGCGAATGAGCGCCACCCGGGCCCCACCCACTCCCGTCGGTGGGGGCCAGGCCCGCTCACATCCCTGGGACGGTTACTCGGAACGCCCTCAGAGTCATCTCCAGGTCCCCTCGCGCCGCATCGTCAGGAGGGAGGGCACTTTCGGGCCGGGTCATGAAGGATTCCACGCCCTCCAGGACGGCACGGCACAGCTCGAGGGACTCCACCTCGCCCAACGACACCGTGCCGCACTGGATGGCGATGTGGCCCTTCTTTCCCTGCTTGAAGCTCAGGCTGAACGACGAGTCAGCCCCCACGAAGAGGTGCTCCTTCGCGCCGCCTGCCACCAGCGCCTGGAGCCCCTCGAGCAGCCCCACGAACGAAATGGCGAGCATCATGGACTGGTCCGGGGACCTGCCCTTGGAGGTGCAGGTCCCCGTATTGCTCGTGAAGGTCATGTGCCCCAGGTCGAAGCCCGAGCGGTCGGTGGCCTGCGCATCGTGCCATTCACACTCCAGTCGGAACATGTCAGGTGCCTCAAGGGGGTGGCCGGCGGGGTGCCGGCGGAAGTGGGGACATCGTCGCAGCCAAAGTACCTGATGGGGCGCAGGCCGCTTGGAGTTGCCCCCATCAAATCGGACTGCTCAGGGGGTGAGAGTTGACAGCACGGAGCTCGCGGGGTGACTTCATCTTCAGCCCGCGGTGCGGGCGGCAGCGGTTGTCGTCGTCGAACCAGACGGGTAGTTGGGCGAGGACGTGTGCGGCCGAGTCCAGTTCGTTGACGTAGACGTAGTCGCGTTTGAAGGTCTTCACGAAGGACTCGGCCATGCCGTTGCGCTGGGGCGAGGAGACGGGCGTGGTGCACACCCGCAACGCCTACACCAGTCGAGTCAGCTCCTCGACCTGACGCTCGAGCTCCGCGATGCCCACATCCTTGGGGTCGACCTCGGCCACGACAGGCCGTCTCCCATGTCCCACGCAGCGTCAACGAGCGACAAGCCTCCCGTCGGCTGATGGCCTGCTCCTGCTTCAACTGCTCCCTGAACGCTTACTTGCGGAGCGCCCAAATCCTTTCTCAATCCTTGTCCACTCGGGCCTTCGCCGCGACCGGCCGGATGCTGAACGGCACGTCGACGTAGGAGTCGATGGTGTTCAGCAACCGGGCCATGAGCGTCGGCCGCTCTCCCCGAGCCATGGCCAGCCGCATCTGGGCCTGGTGCCAGGCCGTGACGTAGCGGAGCTTTGGCGGGGTGAGGTGGATTCCCCGACGCATCGAGCCCTTCAGGAGCCTCCACGTGAGCCGCTGTCCCGGCCCCCAAGGCAGCCTGTACGCCTCGCGCCAGCGCTCCGGGAGGAGGCCAGCGGTGAGCACCTCATCGAACTGTCCCTGGGTGAACGGCGAATTGAAGAGCAGGCCCGCCAGCTCAAGCGCCGTGTCTCCCACGCGCAGCCGCTCCCCCGCCAACTCTGCGTTGTACCACTCGTAGAAGGCCTCGAGCGTGGGCGGCACCTGCTCCGGCGGGATCCCGAAGCACGCCGCGGCGCGCAGCGTCTCCTGATAGTAGCGGCGCTTCTCCTCGACGCTGAGCGGCCGCACGAAGGTGTCGAAGATCAGCATGGCGGTGTCGATGAGGGTGGCGTGCACCCAACGCAGCAGCGATGGGTCGTTCGCGCGATAGGTGCCGGAGCCCCGCGGGCCGGGGCCGTCCGGAAGTGCGCCGTAGACACGGCTGTGCACGCTGTGGATCCGCTTCGCGGCGCCCGTCGCTTCCGAGAGGCCACCAAACGTGAGCTGGTACATCGCCGTATAGGTGCGTCGTGCACGGCCGAGCAGGTCATTCCGGAAGTTGCTGTTCTGGGAGATACCGTAGGCCACTGCCGGATGGGCGAGCTGCAGCAGGATGGCGCGCAGTCCGCCGAGGAGGACCACCGGCTCGCGATAGAGCACCCAGGTCACGCTGTCGGGGCCGTAAACGCCCTCGACCTCGCCTGGCGCGTGCTCTCGCATGTAGTCAAGACACCTGCGGAAACGCTCGCGGTCCTGGTTGAGCTGCTGCGCCACTTCCGGCGGAGGCGGCCACCGCCTCGGGTTCGTATGCGTATTCATGAGTCTATCCCCATCATGCTGGTCACACTCTTGGATGCATGCGCCACGACGGCTCGCTCGTATGGGCAAAGGGTCTTGCCGATGGTGGAGTGAGTCTCTCGTGGCGTTTCAGCCTCTGGCCTCCGTGCAGAGCCTCTCGCTTGACCTGGAGATACGCGGAGAGACGCTGATGGCGAAGCTTGAGTCAGCAGATGCCAGACCCCGGGTGTTGCCGCAAGCCCCCCCGGTCGTGCTCCACCATCACCCGTTTCGCTCCAAGAGCGGGAGGGCCGAGTGATGCACACGGACGTGGTGACACAGCACGCGGTGGTGATTGCGGGAGGGGGCCCGACTGGGCTGATGCTGGCGGCGGAGCTGGCGTTGGCGCAGGTGGACGTGGCCATCGTCGAGCGGCGCGCCAGTCAGGAACTCCTCGGCTCGCGCTCGCGCGGCCTGCACGCGCGCAGCCTGGAGGTGCTCGCTCAGCGAGGGGTCGTCGAGCGCTTCGTCTCGCAAGGGCAAGCGGTCCAGAACGTCGCGTTCGGGCAGACGCCTCTGGACCTCAGCGACTTCCCGACGCGTCACAACCATGGGCTCGCGCTCTCGCAGGAGCGCTTCGAGCGCATCCTGGCGGAGTGGGTGGGCGAGCTGGCGGTGCCCATCTACCGCGGGTGCGAGGTGACGGGCTTCGCGCAGGACGACACCGGCGTCGACGTCGCGCTGTCCGACGGCCGTGCGCTCCGGGCGAAGTACCTCGTCGGGTGCGACGGGGGTCGCAGCCTCATCCGCAAGGCGGCGGGCATCGAGTTCCCGGGGTGGGACGCGTCCATCAGCTACCTCATCGCCGAGGTCGAGCTGACCGGAGCACCCACGTTCGGCATCCGCCGGGACGAGAAGGGCACCTACGCCATGGGCCCGCTGGAGGGCGGGCGCGTGGGCGTCGTGCTGAGAGAGGAGCGGGTCGGCACGGGCGACGCGCCGACCCTGGAGGGGCTGCGCGAGGGGCTCGTCGCGCTCTACGGGACGGACTACGGCCTGCGCGGCGCCACGTCCCTCTCGCGGTTCACCGACATGACGCGGCAGGCGGCGTCCTACCGCGAGCGGCGGGTGCTCCTGGCCGGCGACGCGGCCCACGTGCACTCGCCGATGGGCGGACAGGGGCTCAACCTTGGCGTGCAGGACGCCGTGAACCTGGGATGGAAGCTGGCCCAGGTCGTGCGCGGCGTCTCGCCGGAGGACCTGCTCGACACGTACCAGGCCGAGCGGCACCCCGTCGCGGCCCGTGCGCTGCGCAAGACGATGGCGCAGACCGCGCTGAGCCGCGGTGACGCGCGGATGGACGCCGTGCGCGAAACGCTGGCGGAGCTGCTGCGGATGGACGGGCCACGCAAGCAGTACGCGGCGATGATGTCGGGGCTGGACGTCCACTACGACCTGGGCAATGGACACCCGCTGCTCGGGCGCCGCGTGCCGGACCTCGACCTGGTCACCGCCGACGGCCCGCGGCGCGTGTTCCACCTGTTGCACGACGCGCGGCCCGTGCTGCTCAACCTGGGCGAGCCCGGCACGCTCGACGTCACGCCCTGGGCGGACCGGGTTCGGCGGGTCGCTGCTCGCTACACGGGGGAGTGGGAGCTCCCGGTGCTCGACGCGGTCACCGCGCCCGTTGCGGTGCTGATTCGACCGGACGGACACGTCGCGTGGGTCGGAGAGGGCACGGACCAGGGGCTGCGTGAAGCGCTGACCCGGTGGTTCGGTCCGCCGCGTGCGACGTAGCGCGTTGCGCCTGCCACTGCGGGCAAGCGATTCCCTGCTGCCACCACGGTGGCAACAGGGTGGCAAAGGCTCGGCGCGGCGTGGTTCATGGATGTCATCCCGAAGCCGTATGCGCTCGTGTTCGGAGTCATCGTGGATTGCCCTGATGGCCGCGCAACTGCTGGCAGCGCCAGAATGTCTTGAGCAGGATTGACACTCGAATACCCTGCCGTTCTTATTCAAGGATGCTCGTCATCCGACACGCGCAGCTGGAGGCCCTTGACGCACCAGCTCAAGAGCACTTCATCGAGGAACTCCTCAGCGCCCTCCCCGAGGTCTTCCCCGGGGATGCGCGGGTCCTCGAGCGTCAACCGATGCGCGCGCTCATCAAGGATGGCATTGCCCGCGCGAGCCGCCTCGGGCTCATGGGAGGCGGTGAGGTCTCCCGCTACGTCTTCCTGCTGCACGAGCTGGGCCCCGGCTTCGAGGACGCGGCCAGGACGCGTTGGATGGGCCGCCTCCTGCGCGACCCCGACCTCCCGCCCTCCGTGCGGATGGATGCTGTCTATGCGCGGCTGGAGGCCTCCTCCGGCAAGGGCAAGGGGCTCCCGTGAACTTCGAGGCCGCCAAACGTGTGGCGCAGCAGGCCGCGAAGCGGTTCCTGGGGCAGGCGGTCATGCCCTGCCCCTTCATGAACACGGGGCTGCTGCTCATCGTGTACCGGGAGGATGACGGCGAGGGCATCCAGGGCGCGGCCGGAGCCATCTCAGGGATTGGGCGGATGTACACGGAGGAGCGGGTCGGCAAGAAAAAGCCGCCCCGCTACCGCCGCTCCGACGTCCGCATCGACCGGCAGGAGCGCACCGACGCGGATGGAATCGCCCGCTTCCTGCCCTGCAACCCAGGGGAGTACAACGTCACCGCCGTCGATCTGCCGGACCCGGAGGGTATCTTCGGGAAGCCCGCGGAGGAGCACCTGCGGGTCCCCGCGCAGACGTGCCCGGTGCTCGTGATTCCCGTGCCCGTCCTGGCCAGGCCCGAGGTCCTGCTGCGCCTCAAGCACGATGACGCCGGGGTGCCCGGCGTGCGCGTCCAGCTCGGCGACCTGGAGTTCGAGCAGCCCACCGACGGTGACGGACGCGCCCGGTGGCAGGGCGAGCCGCTGGAGCCCAACGCCTACGCCCTCACGCTCACCTTCGGCGACGACGCGCCACACCGGCTCTTCGACCCCGCGAAGCAGCTCCTGGATGCGGCCACCGTCGACCTCCCGCGCGGCGCGCACTGCTTCACCTTCTACGTGGAGCGGCTCTCGTGGCTCACGTTCGACGTGGTGCATGACGTGCCGGGCGCCGACCCCCAGCGGCTCGACCAGGCCCGGCTCACCGTCCAATGGCCAGAGGGCGCGGACCCGAAGTCCTTCGAGACCGCGGGCGAGCCCATGAAGATAGACGACATCCCCCAGGCCAGCGGCCCCGCGACGCGGTGCGAGGTGGTCTCACTCGAGCTCCCGGACGACGGCGAGCCCGAGGTGTACGAGTTCGTGGAAATGACCACGGCGTGAGGTGAGGCGGTCATGAGCAAGGTCTTCGATGCACGCGCCCCCAAGCATGAGCTCCCGCTCGGAAAGAAGACGCTCGGCGCGCTTCTGGACGAGCATGACCTCACGGGAAAGCTCGACGAGGTCGCCCTCTACAACTGGGGCACCCGCGTCCCGGCGGAGATCAACCGCGCGCTCGTCGAGCTCGTGGGGTGCGCCAAGGTGGACGCCGACCCGCTCCAGTCCGAGCTTGACCCGGACCTCGGCACGACGAAGGTCATCTACAAGCCCGTGCCGTGGCAGCCCGCGCCCGCGCTGAAGCTGGAGAAGGCGCACACCATCAAGGTCAAGCGCAGGCGCCCCGTCCCCGCCGTCTCCATCACCCAGCTCACCCGCTGGTTCAAGCCCGGCACGGACACCTGTGAGGTCGAGTATCAGCTCGAGGGCGTGTCGGCCCGCGCGAGCAAGGTCGACTTCGAGGTCCACGCGACGCGGTACTACGACGTCCGCCGCTCCGACCCCGTGGTGCTGACCCAGCCGAAGGAGTGGGTGGAGGTGCCCTGCGATACCCTGGACGAGCCGGGCACCACGCACCTCTTCCAGCGGCGGAGCTTCCAGGTGGTCGTGGACAAGCGCCCGCCCGCCGACGCCCAGCAGGCCCCTGACTGGCAGGGGAAGAGCGAAGCGACGAAGGGCGTCCTGCGGAAGGCGGGCGTGTCCGACGTCTACGTCGGCCCGGGCCCGGCCCCGTACAACGTGCTCGTCCGCTACTACCAGGACGACGCGGACGACAAGGCGCGGCTCCTCATCGAGCCGTGGAGCCCGCGCTGGAAGCACGAACCCACCGCGCCGCTCGACGACGCCTCCCTCATCGTCAAGTGGACGCTCGATGGAGACAACGACAAGCTCGTCCGCGGGCAGCTCAGCATCTGGGACAAGGACGACCAGCGCGTCTTCTTCGCGCCGCTCTCCGAGGACACGCTCCGGACACAGCGGCAGTACGACCTGCTGAACGACCCGCGCAAGCGGTGGGACCGGTCCGAAGTCGACCGCGCCAGGATGCCCTACCGCGTGCAGCTCCAAGCGCACAGCGGAGAGGACGAGGAGCTGGGGCTGGCCGTCGCGGTGATGCCCACGCTGGTGCGCGCGTTCAACTACCAGCAGGTGCAGTTCGTCGCGTTCAACGTCAAGCCGGGCACCCAGGCGGGCGCGTACCTCGGGGATGTCGACGACGACACCGACATCACCACGCGCTGCGACGCCATGAAGGAGGCCATCCAGCTCGCCGCGCCGAACGTCGTCCCCTCGGAGGACGTCCTCAAGGTCTTCATGGCGCCCGAGTTCTATTTCCGCGGACAGAAGGGCGGCTACCCCGTCGACAAGCTCTCATCCATCGTCCACACGATGCGAGAGGAGACGGACAAGGTCGACTACGCCGACTGGCTCTTCGTCTTCGGCACCGCCATCGGATACCTGCCGCACGGCGAGCCGGGCGGCCCGCGGCTCGCCCACAAGGACCCCGTGAAGCACGCGGTGACAATCTCCGAAGTCGACGAGACGGGCGCCGACACCGTGCTCACCGTCACCGGCGCGGCGACGAAGCCAGACCCGGCGTGGGAGGTCGAGCAGGGCCTCGTCACGGCGGCCATCCAGGCCGTCGTGGATGACGGGCTCAACCAATACAAGCTCACGCTCCAAGGCAAGCCCGCCCTGATTCCGGCGCCGGCGGTGCTCGCCCAGCCCCGGGTGTGGATTGAGTCGAGCGACCCGACACCTCCCAAGACGAAGCTGGTCGTCGCCTCCAGGGTCTGCGATTGGATTCAGAACAACGTCGCCCCCACGGCGCGCTGGAGCATCACGGACGCGGCGGGCACCGATGACGACATCGAGACCTGCACACAGCTCGCGCCGGGGCGATACGAGCTCACGCTCGCGGGCAACAAGCTGTTCGTCGCGGGCAAGGCGGAGCTCCTCGAGCCGCAGGCCACGGAGGTGTTCAACGTGGCCCTCCTGCAGAAGGGCTGGCCAGCGCCCCACGTCGGTGAACGCGGGCTGAAGAGCGCCCTGGTCGACAAGGAGAACATCTCCTGGATCGACTTCCTCGGGCCGAACTTCGCCAACGCCAACTTCAACACCGTGGACGGGAGCGGCCGACTCATCCAGGTTCACAACGACCCCAACCGCCTTGCCCTGCCTACGAGCGGCTCCCGGGACACGCTGGGGGCCAGACCCAACGTGAACACGGAGGTCACCGCCTCCGGGCTCGGAGGGGGCTCCGTGGTGACCATCGACGGCATCACCTTCGGCATCGAGGTGTGCCTCGACCACAACATAAGCAGGCTCCACGACTTCTACACGAACCGCGCGGTGAAAGACGAGCCGAAGGTCCAGGTCCACCTCATCCCCTCGTGGGGCAGCTCCATTGGCGGCGGCGCGGTGTGCGCCCCCGCTCCCAATGGCCCCGTCCTCAACGTCGACGGCGCGAGGTGTGACTCGACGGCGCGCATCCACGATGGACAGCTCTACTGCGATGACCATCCCGACAATCAATCCGGTGTCGCGGGATACTGTCAGCGGGCCACCGAGACACGGTGGTGCGGGACCTGCGGCGCGACCCGGTCGGCGACGGGCGCCTGCTCACGGTGCGCGAACCCGGTGACGACCTATCACAAGTGCGCGCACCCGAAGCTCCAGCTCCACTGGGTGTGCCAGGCCTGCTCGGGCGCGAGCCCCTGTTTGACCCACCCCTTGGCGCCAGCCGTTCCCAGGCCGGTGGTCGTCTGCGCGAACACCGCCTGCAACCAGCTCCACTGGGGCGCTCCGGCGGCCCCCGGGTGCGGCACCTGTGGTGGAGCGCCGACCGCGGCCCAGCACGTCTCCGTGTGCGGCATCTGCGGAGCGCTCGCTCCGTGCATCAATCACGCGGGCCCCTACCCCCTCTGGCTCCGGAGCACGTGCGCCCTGGGGCATGCACCGTCGTGGACCCCCGTCCCCCTGGTGAACCTCGCGTGCGGCTGCGGCTGGAACCAGCCGCCCGCGCTCTGCGAACACATGTACGCCACGCCAGGGCCCTGTCCGCAGCACCCCACGCTCGCCCCTCAACCCTGGCGCTGCCTGGAGCCCTTCGCGCCCATCGGCGCGCTCATCACCGTCGCGAGCGGCCCCACGCCCGTCCCCCTCAGCGAAAACGTCAACTACTTCGAGGAGAAGGGGCACGTGGTCGTCTACAACGCCACCCCAATCCCCCCGGTGGACTTCGTGCCCTGAGCGACGGCCCACCGGCGCCAGGCTACGGCGCGGGCATCCAGGTCAGCCCCAGGTTCCTGGCGCTGCCCGCGTTCACGTCCTGGATATCTCCGCCGTCAGCCAGATTGGCGCTCCGGAGCGCGGTCCCCAGCCAATCCGCCCAATACAGCCGCCCGGCCGTGACATCGATGGCAATCCCATGCACGGTGGTCTGGTTGGCCACCAGGGGGGTGACGCTGGAGCCGTCCAGGTTGGCGACATAGATGCTGTTGCCGCGGGTCGAGTAGTACAGCTTCCCTCCGCTCGAATCGACCGCCAGGCCCACGCCCAATCCGCCCAGGTTTGAAGCGACGGTCTCCAGGTTGGTGCCATCCAGGTTGAAGCGCACGAGCCGGGTGTTGTTGTAGGTAATGACATAGGCCTTGTCGTTCGGGACATCGAACGCGATGGCAGACGGGCTGTCGATGCCTCCGACGATCTGCGTGGGATTGCTGCCATCCAGCTCGGCGCGCATGACCCGGCTTCCGTTGAAGTCGGACCAGTACAGCTTGCGGTTCGTCGAATCGACCGCCAGCCCGCTGGGGTAGCCTCCGTTCGCCACGACATCGACCGGGTTCGCCCCATCACTGTCCGCTCGAACGATTGCGCTGTCGCGCGTGTAGAAGAGGGTCCGGGTGACCGGGTCGGTTGCGACGGAAGAGGCCCCGCTGATGCCCGTCGCGAGCTCAATGGCATTCGTGCCGTTCACGTCAACCCTCCACAGCGAACCGGAGGCAGTCATCCAGTAGAGGCTCGCCAGGCGGGTGACGTCGACCGTGAAGGCGATGGAGGTGGTGTCGGCGCCATCACTCACCGAGAGGGTGATGGTGGTGGAGCCGCTGGCGCTGGCGGCGGGGACAACGGAGAGGGTGCGGCTGGAGCCGGAGCCCCCGAGGACGAGGTTGCTGGGGTCGTTGGGCACCAGCTCCGTGTTGGAGGACGTGGCGGTGACCGTGAGGCCGTCAGCGGCGGTCTCCACGTCGCCCACGGTGAAGGCCAGGTCGCCCGTCGAGCTGCCCGCGGGGATGCGCTGGTCGGCCACCGCGGAGAGCGTGGGCGCGTCATTCACTGGGGTGATGGTGAGGATCACCGTGGCCTGGGCGCTTTGGCCCTGGCCGTCAGTGGCGCGGAAGATGAGCGCATCTTCGCCATGGTAGTCGGCGCCGGGGGTGTAGGTGAGGACGCCATTGGCGCTGACCTCACTCAACGTTCCATGGTCCGGCGCATCGACGATGGTGAAGGTGAGCGCCCCGTTGCCGCTGGCCGACAGGCTCACCTCGAGGGGCGTGTCTTCCACCGTCTCAAGGGTGACGTCGCGGGCCACCGGCGGCGAGGCGGGCGGCGGGTCGCTGTCGCCACAAGCGCCGAGGGTGCTGGCGGCCAGCCCCATCACCAAACCGGCGCGCAATGCGGCGGCGGGCGCGATGAGCCATCTTGAGAGTCGATTTGACATGAACGTTCCTCGTGGGAGCCCGACATGGGCGCTGTCAACATGGTGTGCTGGGTTGTGGGGTCAACTTTTCGTGCGAAGTGGCGCTGGGGCCATGCCAGGCGTTGCTGAGCACGGTGGCTGCTTCGGCAATGTCAGCTCGACGGCTGACGGGAACGGCGCCCTCCTGTCCTCCCTCAACCCCAGACGTCACGCTGCCTGTCCTGACACAGCGCCCCAACGCCCTCCGCACGGCATCGGCGGAGAGACAGCGTCGGTCCTCTTGACAGAGAGGCCATCTCTTGTCGCCGACTTGACGACGAAGTTTCAGGCCCAGGTCGTAGCGTGCCGCCGGATTCTGTGACGCGCTCGCGGCACATCCGCCATCGCGACTGCGGCTATATGCCCCTTCACCAACGACCGGAGCCGGGCATGCCACCCCGCTGACCCCACCGCCCGTCATCAATACTGGCGGGCTCACGAGAGGGATTGTCCGCGGCAGGTAATTCATTGAATGTCGACCACCCCATGCCGGCACTCGTCGACGGAGGCCCCGCCGCCTGGCGCGAGGCCAACCGGCAGCTGCTGGCCCAGTGGTGCTTCGAGGAAATGCGCCAAGCCAACCCGCATGGCGAGGGGAAGCCGCGCGTCGACCTGGGCAGCGGCACCTCGTACGTGTTCGCCGCGCGGCCGGGCGCCTTCGGCTGGATGAAGGTGGACCCCGCCTCCATCACCCGCAGCGCCACGGGCATGCTGGGCAACAGCATCGCCGACCGCGCCTGTGCCACGCGCTGCACCCCAACGCCACCCTGCCAACCCGCTCGCCCACGGCTGACGCGCACGGCCCTCCTCCGTGCCCGACTGGGCGGGGGAGCCCCTCCTCGGGGCGGACGGCCTCAGAAGTCCGCCGTCACCTTGAAGGTCAGCGCCCGGCCGGGGCGCTGGACGCCGAAGAAGTCGTAGGCGCGGGCGTTGGTGAGGTTGAACACCTCCAGCGTCCCGCCCAGCGCGGGCGAGCCCTCCCGCTGGTAGGACAGCGCCACCGAGTGGATGAGCTGCGCGTCCACGTCCTGCTTGTACTCCCGCAGGCCCTGGCTCTCCCAGCCCCGGTAGAAGCCGTGCACGTAGCGCGAGGTGAAGCTGAGCGCCGCGGCGTCGCTGGCCTGCAGGAGCGCGCGGCGCTGCAAGCGGGCGGAGGCGTTGGCGAAGAGCCAGGGGCGGTTGGGGATGCGGTCGCCCTTGAAGGCCTCGAAGGCCCCGCCGCCGCCCGCGTTGCGGAAGTCCTGCCAGGTGGCGTTGGCGTCCAGCGCCAGCCAGTCACCGGGGCTGGTCCACCCGGCGGCGGCCTCCACGCCCACCGAGCGCGCCGCGTACACGTTCTGGTAGCTCAAGGAGGCGTCGTTGCCCAGGAGCACGATGAGCTGGTCGGCGAAGCGGGCGAAGCCGCCCACGCTCCCGCGGAAGCGCCCGGCCCCGGTGCGCCAGTCATCCAGGGAGAGCTCCAGGTTGGCGTTGTGGCTCAGCTCGGGCCGCAGCCCCAGGTTCGACAGCACCAGCACGCCGTCTCCGAACAGCTCATCCGGGCCGGGCAGGCGCGTTGCGAACTCATACGACGCCTTCGCCAGCAGCCCGTACGGGAGGAACAGGCGCAGGCTGTCGCCCACGCCCAGCCGCTCGTTGGCCTGGTCATTGCGCCGGAAGACGCTGCCCGGGAGCACCTCCTCCGAGTTCGAGCGCATGACGTAGCCCTTCACGAAGGCCACGTTCTTGAGCCGGCCGTCGCTCACCGCCAGCTCGTGCTCCAGCCCGCCCACCAGCGTGAGCAGGTCCCGCTGCGCGCTGAGTGGGTCCCTCTGGTCCGTGCCCACCTTGAGCCGGTCCTGCCCCTGCCGCGTCACGAAGGTGGGCGACAGCGAGAGGCGGAAGCGCTGGGCCTGGGACACCTCGTAGTCCGCGTGAATGCGGGCCAGCACGCTGTGCTGCCAGAGCACCTGGTCCGCGGGGGTGAGGCCCAGCTCGCCCGGCTGACGCCGCTCCACGCCCGGGTCGCCGTACCAGTCGTAGACGACCTGCGCCAGGTCCCGGAAGTTCGTGTCGCGCCGGCTGTAGCCGCCCACCGCGTCCAGGCGCAGCTTGCCACCCAGCAGCCCGCCCTGGGCCCACGTCGCCAGGGCCCCGTGGCTCGACTCGCCGCTGCGGGCCTCGCCGTAGGGCACCGTCATCACGACGTTGTGCTGCAATTCCTTGCGGGAGCGCGTGCCGAACACGCGGAGGCTGAGCCGCTCCGCGTAGGGCTGCTGGGCCACGCCGACCTCCAGGCCGGCGCCCCCCGCGACGAAGCCGTCATGGAAGCGGGGCACGCGCACGTCCCGCAGCCGCCCGCGTTCGTCGGCCACCTGCACGTCCACGGTGTAGTCGTTCCGCGCCAGGTCGCCGAAGGCGTGCCCCTTCACGAAGAGCCCGCTGGCGCCTAGCGTGTACTGCCCCGACACGGCGCCCCGGTACGTCCCGAAGGAGCCAGCCTGCAGGGAGACGGAGGTCCCGCTGGGCTCATCCCCATCCGACGACACCAGGTTGACCGCGCCGCCCAGCGCATCCGCGCCGAAGCGCACCGGCACCACGCCCCGGTAGACCTCCACGCGCTTCAGGAGGTTGACGGGCACGTTGGCGAGCCCCAGCCCAAAGCCCGCCAGGTCCAGCGGCACGCCGTCCAGGAAGAAGCGGACCTGCTCGCCAGAGAAGCCATTGAGCGAGAAGCGACTCGCGGAGCCCAGGCCGCCGTTGCGCTGCACGCTGACGCCGCTGTTGCGGCTGAGCACCTCGCCCAGGTCCGCCGTCTGCTGGCGGGCCTGCTTGAGCTCCACCACCCGGACGGCCTCTGCCGACAGGAGGCGCTCCTCGCCCTTGCTGAGCTGCCGGCCCGTCACCTCGATGGTCGTCTCCAGGCTGACGCTCTCGCCGAGCACCGCGTCCACCTCGGTGCGCTGCCCCGCGGCCACCTGGACGCGGTAGGCCTGCGGCTCGCAGCCAGGGACATAGGCGTGCAGCTCGTAGACACCCGGCCCAAGCCCCGTCACCTGGAAGCGACGCCGCGCGTCCACGCGAGGCGTCCGGGTGCCTCCGTCTGGCGCCAGCAACAGCACCTCGGCCTGCGCCAGGTCACCGCCCTCGCACGCGGACACCTGCCCCCCGATGTCCCCCGTCACCGGCCGCGCCTCCGCCGCGGGCGCTGGCGCGGCCTCCCGCGCCGCGGCCGGCGCCGCCACGCTCAGGGCCAGCATGCCCAGGGCACGCCACCCCGAATGACGGCGAAGGAGGAGCCACGCACGAGCGGGGGCGTCGACGGGGAGAGACATGAGGCCCTGCATGAGTCGAGTGAGAGGTGAGGCGCGCGACGGGGGCGAGGACATTCACCTGCCCTCGTGCGCCGGTATCGACAGCGGCAGCCGGGCATCCCGAGGGTCGCGCGGAGCGATGCGCCCGATGGCCCAGGCCGACACCAGGAACAGCGCGCCCAGCACGGCCAGCGCCACGTCCGCGCAGAACACATAGGGCGAGCCGGCCGGGTCGAACACGTGCCGCGCGTTGAGCCAGGCGTCCAGCCAAGGCAGCAGGACCAGGATGCCGCCAGAGACGGCCAGCAACTGCTGCGCCCAGCCCCGCGCGCGCGGGTACACGAGCGCCCCCAGCACGCAGGCGCACCAGCTCCCGAAGAAGATGCCGTGCTCCCACTGCACCCGGCGCGGCAGCGCGTCCGGCAGCAACTGGTTGGCCAGGAAGATTGCGGCGAGCGAGAGCGCGGCGCCACCGCAGCCCCCGGCCGTGACGCGCGCCAGGAGGACATCCACGCGGCGCATGCTCCGCGCGCGCCGCTCCAGCCACACCAGGTTGCCCGTCACGACACACAGCGCGCTGAAGATGCCCAGCAGCGCATAGGCCAGCCGCAGGCCCATGCCCGCGTAGAGCCCGGAGTGGAGCACGTAAGCCGCCTCGAGCAGCCGGGCCGTGGCCCCGGGCCCGCCAGCGTCGCGAACGTGCAGCAGCTCGCCCTGGCGGGACACGCGCACGGTCGTGAACTCGTGGAGCCCCTGGCGGGCGTGTCCACGCACGTCGACATAGGCCGACGCGTCCCCCACGTTGCGCATGGAGAAGCGGTAGTGGCTCACCTCCGGCAGCGCCGCGCGGGCCTGGGCCAGCACCGTGGCCACCTGGGGCGCCTCGGCGCGCTGCCCGGCGGCCTTGCCACCCCGGGGATAGCCGAGCGTCGCCAGCCCCGCCTCCAGGTTGCCGTCGAAGGCCGTTCGCACCACCACCGGCTGGAGCACCGCGGCGTTGATGCAGATGATGGCCGCCGTCCAGGCCATGACCGCCTGGAAGGGCAGGCCGATGCTGCCGAGCACCTTGTGCAGGTCGCCCCACATCGTGCGCAGCGCCTCGTGGGGGCGGAAGCGCACCAGCTCCCTGCGGAAGCGGCCCACCTGAATGACCAGCCCCGTGCCCACCACCAGCAGCAGCACGATGGCCACCAGGCCCGAAATCAACATGCCGCCCGGCAGCGGGTAGAGGAAGTGCGCCAGGAACAGGAAGTAGCCCAGGTCACTGCGCTCCGGCGCATGCTCCCCCGAGCCCGGGTTGAGCCACACGGCGCTCCGCGCGCCGCCCTGCTCCCGCCACTCCAGCCGGAGCCATGGCGAGTGGGGCGCGGGCAGGTCCACATCCAGGTGGGCGGCCCCGCCCCTGGCCACATGCGCGTCCAGCCACGCCTGGAGCGTGGCCAGCGTCCGCGCCTCGTCGGCGGCCACGGGCGCCCTCAAGCGCGGCTCCTGCCAGGGCATCAGCTCGTGGCGGAACAGGGACACCGCCCCGAGCAGGAACATGCCTACCAGCAGCACGGAGGCCACGGCGCCCGCCCACGCATGCGCCTCCCAGAGGAGGCGATACGTCTCGGACTTGAGCCTCATGAAAATGACCTCCAGAGGACGAGCAGCGCCGCCGCGCTCGTCACCCCGATGCCCGCCCACGCGCGGGCCTCCGTCCGCGACAGGAGCGCGGCGCAGGGCGCGACCGCCATCAACGGGATGACGGCGATGCAGGCCACGAGGTAGCGAACGTCCGACGAGGCGAGCACGACCGCGGGCAGCGCCAGGGAGACGAGCAGCGCCGCCAGCGGCGCGCCAAGCACGGCCGCCAGCAGCCAGGTCACCCCAGGGCGACGGCGCGCCCCCGCGCTCACGAAGCCCGCTCCAAGTAGTACGCCTTCGTGTCGCTCACGAAGAGCACCGCCTGGGCGCCCATCGCGCGGACCCCCAGGTTCGGGAACGAAAGGCTCGCCCCCGGCACCAGCGCGCCGTCACGCACCTCATAGCGAGTAATGGTGGGCGACTCGCCCGCGCCAATGGCGAAGAAGCCCACGCCCCTGGCGGCGTACAGCCGGGGACGGCCCGGCACCTCCAGCGAGCGCGCGTAGTCCAGCGTGCGCGCCTCCGCCAGGGACTCCACCAGGCTGAAGTAGTTCACCCGGTTGCGTTCGTCTCCACGGCGGAGTGGACCAGGTACAGCGACCCCTCCTCCGGCGTCTCCTCTGGCGCGGCGGCGCGTCATCAGCACAGGCGCCCAGGACGAGCGCGGCGCTGGCCACCAGCCCCCGGAAGAAGCTGCCCTTGGTCGACCTCAGTACTCCGCCACGCATCGTGTCCTCTCCCCACGCAGGCCCCGTCAGCCAGCGCGCCGTCCGGATTTCCGCCATCCAGCTACGATATGAAATTGAAATTCACTCTCAAAATCATAATGACCAGAGGGAGTGGCCCGCACCCCAACAGGACTCAAGACACTGAGCGCACGGCCCATGGCGCACCACGCCTCCGCGGTCCTTCGAGGCCGTGGGCGTTTGGCGCTCCTGCATCAGGGCCCCGAGGAGCGGACGGGCAGGTGACCTCGCGAGCCGCGCGGTGATGACGCGGTCGGGTCCACGGCGGCGTGCACTCCCCGCCACGTCGCGACACACACTCGGAGTTCTCGCCTTCTCACGTCCTTGGAATGGGGCGCAACTTCCGGCGCCACGCCCCGACAATGGAGGCAAGCCTCCCCGATCCTCAACTCGGCTCCCCCTCCCGAGGTCCTCCATGGTCCAGGTCACCCGTCCTTCCAGCCTCACGCCCACCACGCGGACGCGGGCCACACCAGAGGCGCCTGTCCAGACCAAGGCCGCGCGGGGCGTCAACGCCGTGGTGGAGGGTGACAGCTTCACGTCGAGCGCCCTGGCGGAGCGGCAGCGGCCGAACGCGCTGGCGCAGGTCAACGCCCTGCGCCTCCCCATCCCCTGGCCGGGGAAGGGCGAGGCGGACAAGATTGGCTGGATTCAGAAGGCGTATCCGCCCGCCAAGGACTCCACCGCGGAGTTCATGAAGCTCAACCAGGCCGTGCGCGCGGGCAAGAACGTGATGCCCGCCGAGGCCAAGGACTGCGTGTTCCTAGCGGTGGGCGGCCTGCTGTCCGAAGCGGCGCCCAAGCAGCTCTACTTCGACCGGAACCTGGACGCGCTGGAGGCCCAGGGCCTCCAGGTCGGCCGCGTCCCCGTGGACACGGACATGGGCGTGGAGCACAACGCGGCCCTCGTCCGGCAGGCGGTGCTCGAGGCCGCCAAGGACGGCAAGCAGGTGGTGCTCATTGGCCACAGCAAGGGCGGCCTGGACTCCGCGGCGGCCCTGTCCATGTACCCGGAGCTCCAGGAGCACGTGCGCGCCCTGGTCACCCTCCAGTCGCCGTACGGCGGTTCGCCCATGGCCCAGGACCTGTTGGACAACCCGCTCGTGCGCTACGGCGTGGGCGGCGCCATCGAGGCGATGGGCGGCAGCATCCAGGCCGGAGAGGACCTGACCTACGACTCGCGTAAGGCGTTCCTGGCCAGGCACCCGATGCCCCCGGGCATCCCCACCGTGTGCATGGCCTCCACCACCGCGAACCCCACGTCGCCGCTGTTCCCCGCCGAGCAGTACATGCACCAGCGCTACGACGTGAAGTCCGACGGCCTGGTGCTCCCGCAGGACGCGTTCATCCCCGGCTCCAAGTCCGTGACGCTGTCCGGCCTGGACCACCTGGACTCCACCGGCACGACGCTGAACCCGTTCAAGCCCTACCAGCCCGAGGACCTGACCCTCTCCCTGGTCGCGATGGCGCTGAACATGCCCAAGGGCGGCTGAGCGGCGGCCATGAGTGCCTGGGCCACACTCACGCCGTCGAACCAAGCCTCATGAGGACCTCGGCAACGCCGTCCGAGTGATGCGGACCCTCGTTGCGCATGGCGTGGAAGCCACACTTCTCGAGGACGCGGATCGACGCGAGGTTGTGGAGCGCGACCCACGCATGAAGCGGCCGTGCGGGCTCGAGCACCAGGAACTCCGAGAGGGCCTGGGTGGCGATGCCTTTGCCCCAATGCTCGCGGCCCACCCAATAGCCAACGAAGCGCCTGGCATCCTCTCCCCAACTGCCGATGTTCCCAACGACGACGCGCCCCATGACGATGGTGCGGGTGACGTTTTCAGGGCGGAGCACCTTGGTGCGCCAGTGGGTCATGAACGCATCGCGCTCCCGCGAGGAAAATGCGGCCATGCGCAGCGCCTCCGGGTCGCGCTGGTGCTCAAAGAAGATGGGGAGGTCTTCATCTGTGACGTCGCGGAGGAACATTTCGAAAAGGCTCCTTCCAGTCCGCGCCGCGAGGGAGGTCGCGAAGCGAATGGCGAAGGGGTTCTAGCTTCATGCGGGCATGACGAAGCGCGGGAAGCTTGTACGCAGGGCATGGACAAGCACCAACGCCCTGCTCCAGTGTGCGCGGCACCAACGCTCCGGACGCGGGGAACAAGGCATGAAGACGAAGCTCGCCGCGGTGACACTGGTTGCATCCCTGCTCACGTCGTCCGCCGCGTGGGCCGCGGTGACGGTGCGCTACCACAACCGCGACTCGCGCGACCACACGTGGTCCGTGGTGTGCAGCGGCGTGAAGACGTCGGTGACGTTCGGCAAGAGCCAGACGGCCTCCGTCACCATCCAGGGCTCCGGGCCCTGCGCCGTGAAGACGGACACGGGCACCGTGGTCCTCAAGGGCGGCGAAGACCTGGAAATCAAGGCCGGCCGCATCCAGGTGAAGTGAGCCCTCACCTGCCAGACAGCCATCATTTAGGCTAAATCCGGACCATTTTAACCTACTCCGGAACAAAATAAGCCCAGCCTGGATTGAATCTAGCCCCAGCTCGCCCCATACTGCATTGCGTCAGTCTTCCAGGTGGAGGCGCAATGAAGAAGTGGTTGGCGATGGCCCTTCTGGTGGGTGTGGGTGTGGCGGGCTTGCTGGTCGAACCGGCGGCGCAGTTGAAGCAAGGGGGCCCCATCAACACGGCGGACACGGCGTGGATCCTCACGGCCACCGCGCTGGTGCTGCTGATGACGCCGGGCCTGTCCTTCTTCTACGGCGGCATGGTGCGGCTGAAGAACGTGGTGTCCACGCTGCTGCAGAGCTTCATCGCCATGGCGGTCATCAGCCTGCTCTGGGTGGTGGTGGGCTTCAGCCTGTGCTTCGGCGACAGCTTCCATGGGCTCATCGGCGACCCGCGGACCTTCTTCATGTTCAGCGGCGTGGGCGGTGAGACGCACCCGGACCTGGCGCCCACCATCCCCTTGATGCTGTTCGCGCTGTTCCAGCTCAAGTTCGCCATCATCACCCCGGCGCTCATCACCGGCGCGTTCGCGGAGCGCGTGCGCTTCAAGGCGTACGTGCTCTTCATGGTGCTCTTCACGCTCGTCATCTACGCGCCGCTGGCGCACTGGACGTGGCACCCGGAGGGCTTCCTCCGGCAGTGGGGCGTGCTCGACTTCGCGGGCGGCACGGTGGTGCACATGTCCGCGGGCTTCGCGGCACTGGCCGGCGCGCTGGTGCTGGGCCGCCGCAAGGTGCACGTGGAGAACACGGCGCACACGCCCGCCAACGTCCCCTTCGTCATGCTGGGCACGGGCATGCTGTGGTTCGGCTGGTTCGGCTTCAACGCGGGCTCGGCGCTGTCGGCCTCGTCGCTGGCCACGCTGGCCTTCGCCACCACCAACACGGCGTCCGCGGCGGCGATGCTGGGGTGGATTGCCTTCGACTGGCTGCGGGGCCGCAAGCCCAGCGCCATGGGCGCGTGCATCGGCGCGGTGGTGGGCCTGGTGGCGGTGACGCCCGCGGCCGGCTTCATCACCGTGGGGCAGAGCCTCGTCGTGGGCCTCGTCGCCAGCTTCGTGAGCAACGCGGCGGTGCACTTCAAGAACCGCACCTCCGTCGACGACACGCTGGACGTCTTCCCCTGCCACGGCCTGGGCGGCGTGGTGGGCATGGTGCTCACGGGCGTGCTGGCCAAGGACGTGGGCCTCATCCACGGCGAGACGCGCACCTTCATGATGCACATGCTGGCGCTGGTGCTGGTGTCGGTGTTCTCCTTCGCCGGCTCGTTCCTGCTCTACAAAGTGGTGGACCGCATCGTCCCGCTGCGCGTCACCCGTGAGCACGAGGAAGAAGGCCTGGACCTGAGCCAGCACGGAGAGACGGTGGGCGAGTCCATCATCGCCCCCGTGCCGCAGCCCGCGCTCACCGCGACGACGGCGGTCGCCACGGGGCCGGCGCCGGACGCCTCCCGCGTGCCGCAGCCCGCCTGAGCCTCACCCAGGGCCCGTGTCTCGCGTGCCGCCGCTCGGAGCCCCGGGCGGCGGGCGCGTCTTCCGGTCTGGCGGTCCTGGCCTCCAGCATCCGCTCGCCTCCTTGGCAGGCTGCTGGTGGGGCGCCCCGTCCCGTCGCATGCCACGACCCGCCTGGGTGTGCCGCGACATCAGGAGGGTTGCCTCAGGGGGGGGTGGGAGGATGGAATGGGCGAAGTTTCCCCGGAATGCCCTGCCTGAGAGTCCCAGCCCCATGACCCAACCCGCTGATGGTGACCTCCGCATTGATGAGGTCCTGCGGAATACGTACAGGATTGTCTCCCTGCTGGGACGGGGAGGAATGGGCTCGGTGTACCTGGCCCAACACCTGCGGCTGCCCGGCAAGCAGGTGGCGGTCAAGGTGTTGCGTGGCGGCGACCACCTGACGCCCGAAATCTTCGCGCGCTTCCGCCGAGAGGCGGAGATTGCCTCGCGGCTGGGCCACCCCAACATCGTCGAGGTGCACGACTACGACACCCTGGAGAACGGCAACCCGTTCCTGGTGCTGGAGTACCTGCGCGGCGAGAGCCTCCAGGAGCGGCTGGAGCGCGGGCGCCTGCCCATGGAGGACGTGGTCTCCTTCACCCGGCAGATGGGCTCCGCGCTCCAGGCGGCGCACGGCGCTGGCGTCATCCACCGTGACTTGAAGCCGGCCAACGTGTTCCTCGTGCCCACCGACTCCGGCGGCGTGGTGGGCGAGCGCGTGAAGCTGCTCGACTTCGGCATCTCCAAGGTCCTCAGCTCCACGACGGTGCAGACGCAGGAGGCGACCATCATCGGGACGCCTCAGTACATGTCGCCCGAGCAGGCCCAGGGGAAGAACCGGGACATCGACGCGCGCACGGATGTGTTCTCGCTGGGGTGCATCGTCTACGAGATGATGGCCGGCAAGCCCGTGTTCGGCTCGGGCAGCCTCGCGCAGATGATCTTCCGCGTCGTCTATGAGCCGCCCGAGCCCCTGGCCCCGCTCTGTCCCGAGGCCACGCCGGAGGCCATCGCCGCGGTGATGCGCGCGCTCGCCAAGAGCGCGGATGAGCGCTACCCGGACGTCTCCTCCTTCATCGAGGACCTGACGGGCACGCCGCTGCACTCGCTGTCCACCGCGGTGGGAAACCAGCCCGCCCCGCGCCCCCAGGCCCCGGTGTCCGGAATCGCCCTGCCCTCCGCGGGCCCGGCCTCGCTGTCCGCCACCGCCCTGCCCGGGAGCCTCAAGGTGCTGCCGGACACGGGCCGCGAGGGCTTCGACTCCACGATGGCGCCCGGCACCGGCCAGCAGGGCTTCAGTCCGTCCGCCACGGGGCAGATGGGCGTGGCGCAGGCGCAGGGCGTCAATCCGTCCGCCACGGGGCAGATGGGCGTGGCGCAGCTGGCCGCCGCGTCGCGCATCGACCCGCCTGGCCTGGAGCCCACGCTCATCTCGAAGCAGGTCCCGGCCCTTCCCGTGCCGGAGCGTCCCGCCCAGCCGCACACGTCCGTGAGCGTCCCCGTGCCCATCCCGGGCGCCGCCGAGCCCCACGCCGCCGCGGCGCTGTTGTCCGCCCCGTCCACGCCGGCCTCGTCGCCCCCCGCGGCGAAGGGCCGCGGCGCCTTCATCGGCGCCACCGCGGCGGTCCTGCTGGCCTCCAGCGTGGGACTCGTCTGGTGGGTGAAGGGTGGCACCTCCGGCACGGGCTCGCCCACGACGCCCGTGGCGGACACCCGCGAGCCCCAGGGCGCGCGGCCGGCCAACGGCACCGAGCAGGCCAACGGCACCGAGCAGGCCAACGGCACCGAGCAGGCCAACGGCACCGAGCAGGCCAACGGCACCGAGCAGGCCAACGGCACCGAGCAGGCCAACGGCACACAGACTCCGCCGGACGCGGGCGCCCCGCAGCAGGTGGTCGTGGCCACCAACACCTCGCCCGACAAGCCGCCTTCGCGCCCGGTGACGCGCCCCGAGCCCAAGGAAGCGCTCCCCGAGCAGGTCCGCAAGCTGCTCAAGGACGGAGAGAGCGCGCTGGCCTCGGGTGACGCCAGCCGCGCCATCGCGCTGGCACGCAGCAGCCAGCGCGCGAAGCGCTCCATGGCGGCGTATTCGCTGCTCACCCGCGCCTACTGCCAGCAGAAGGACCTGGGCGGTGCGGTGAGCGAGTGGCCGAAGGTCGCGTCAGCGGAGCGTGCCAAGGTCAAGAAGTTCTGCCAGAAGCACGACATCGAGCTCTGAAACAGCGGGCCATCCAGGTAGGGGGGCTCTCATGCAACACGAGGTGATTCGCTTGAGAAACATGGTCGCAGTGATTGTCGCGGCAGTCGCGCTGGGGGCGTCGCAGGCCCTGGCCGCCGCGCCCGTGGAAGCTGGCAAGGTGTACTCTGGCACGGAGGGTGAAGAGGTGGCCGTGGTGCCGCTCACGCCCCGTTCCGACAAGAAGTTCATCCTGCGCGTGAAGGGCACGGGCTCGGAGTTCGACGGCCTGGTGTTCCCCTACGAGCAGAACGACTGGAGCACCCGCAGCACCGAGCAGTTCAACTACAGCACCCAGTGGCACGGCCGGAAGTACACGGCCCTGCACGTGCGGGACACGAAGTACGAGCTCTACGTGCCCGGCCGCCAGCGCTCCATCCGCCTGACCTACGACGAGAAGAAGACCGCCGCGCTGAAGCCGGAGGAGGTCTACGCGCAGCACCAGAAGCAGATGAAGGACGGCACCCTGGCGAAGCTGATGGCCTTCGACCGCAAGGGCGAGGAGTCCGGCCACGACAAGGAATATGCCGCCACCCTCCAGGAGATGAACAACGCGTGTGGCACGTCCGTGGCCGCCCGCATCGACTGGAGCAGCGTCAACGAGGACCTGCTCAAGGAGCTGAGCATCGCCAGCTACTGTGGCACGCCGCTGACCAGCCTCAAGGAGCTGTGCACCGCGTCCGCCATCGCGAAGCAGACCGTCCAGGAGAAGGTGAAGCAGGTGAGCTGCCGCTTCGGCTCCGCGCTGGAGCCCAAGCTCGAAGCGGACCGCGTCATCTGGACGACGACCCGGGACGCCAGCAACCAGGACAAGTTCGCCACCAAGTTCTTCAAGCAGCACCTGTAGCCGGAGCCTTCACGATGCGATTCCAGCGTTTCGCCTTCGCGGCGATGTCGTTCGCGTGTACGGCCGCCATGGCGGCCGAGCCCATCAAGCCCCCCTGGGGCAAGGAGTCGAACCTCGGCGAGAAGATGATGTTGGAGGCCACGTCGGTGTGCACCGACGGCAAGGGCCACTACGTCGCGCTCACGCCCGACGACGAGGACACCAACGCCGTCCTCTACTACGGCGATGAGAAGCAGTTCGTCCAGGTGCCCCACCCCGGCCCCTACACGTCGCCCACGTCCTTCCTGGACCCGCGCTTCTTCAACAAGGGGGCGAACCCCAACTTCCGCGGCATTGACTGGCGGGTGATGTCGAGCGTGGAGATAGACCGCAAGGAGCGCACCTGCGCCCTGGCGTGCGGGGAGAAGAAGATTCCCCTCACCATGCTGGACGGAGAGCCGGCCGCGGAGCTGCTGCGCAAGGCCACCTTCCAGCCCAACCCGCAGAAGTTCGTGCCCTATGCGCTGCTGCGCGACACCAAGGGCGTCTACTACTTCGTGGACCGTGGCTTCCACGAGGCCCAGAAGAAGAGCTACCGCGTCTTCATCGGGCCTCGTGGCAACCTGAAGGCCCAGAAGATGACCAACGTCATCTCCGACTCCGAAGGCGAGATCTTCTCCACCAAGCGCGGTGACCTCCGCCTGCTGCTCGACAAGGCGAAGCCCGCCTTGTGGATTGAAAACACCAAGCGCCGCCTGGAGCTGCGCCAGGTGCCCGTGGATGAGAACCTGCCGCTCATCTACAACGAGCTCGGTGTGTACGAAGGCGCCCGCCTGGGCACGCCCTGCGACGACCAGTAGCCGTCCGTCAACACCAGGGCCGGGAGCCGGCGTCCCACGGACGTCCTCCCGGCCCTTCGTGTCTCCAGCGTCAGCGGCTCACGACTTCGACGCAGCGGGCCAGACACCGTCCGGCCAACGCGCCGCGTCTCGTTGGACGTCCAAGGACGTTCATCCGTCCACGCGGTGACATGCGCGTCGGCGGGGGGACACTGGGACGGAAGTGGAAACGTGGCATGTTGCGCTCGCCATGGCCGTCAGCGTCTTCGACCTCTTCAAGATTGGAATCGGACCCTCCAGCTCGCACACCGTCGGGCCCATGCGAGCGGCGCGCACGTTCGCCCGGAAGCTGGCGGACACAGGCGTCTTGGAGCGGCTCACCCGGCTCAAGGTGGAGCTGTTCGGCTCGCTGGGCGCGACGGGCAAGGGCCACGGCAGCGACAAGGCCGTGGTGCTGGGCCTGATGGGCGAGACGCCGGAGGCCGTGGACGTGGAGGCCGTGCCCGCCATGATTTCCCGCTGGCGCGCGGAGGGCCGCGTGACGCTGCTCGGCCAGCGCGAGGTGACGTTCCGTGACGGCGAGCACCTGGTCATGCACCGCCGCCGCTCGCTGCCCTTCCACCCCAACGGCATGCGCTTCACCGCCTGCGGCGAAGACGGAGCGGAGCTGGCGTCGGCCATCTACTACTCCGTGGGCGGCGGCTTCATCGTCGACGAGTCCGCCGCCGCGGCGGGCAAGGACCCGCTGAGCAAGGACGCCACGCCGCAGCCTTTCCCCTTCCAGTCCGCCGCCGCGCTGCTGGCCCACTGCGAACGCGAGCGCATGAGCTTCAGCTCGCTCATGCTCGCCAACGAGAAGACCTGGCGCGACGAGGCGGAGATTCGCGCCGGGCTGCTGCGCATCTGGGACGTGATGCAGGCCTGCGTGCGCCGCGGCTGCACCAGCGGCGGCATCCTCCCCGGTGGCCTCAAGGTGGAGCGCCGCGCCGCGGGCATGTACCAGAAGCTCATCAGCCGCCCCGAGGCCGGCCTCACCAACCCGCTCACCGTGCTGGACTGGGTGAACCTCTACGCCCTGGCCGTCAACGAGGAGAACGCGGCGGGAGGCCGCGTCGTCACCGCGCCCACCAACGGCGCCGCCGGCATCATCCCCGCCGTCCTGCACTACTACTGGCGCTTCGTGCCCGGCGCGAACGAGGACGGCGTGGTGCGCTTCCTGCTCACCGCCGGCGCCATTGGCGTGCTGTACAAGGAGAACGCCTCCATCAGCGGCGCGGAGGTGGGCTGCCAGGGTGAGGTCGGCAGCGCCTGCTCCATGGCCGCGGGCGCGCTCACGGAGGTCTTGGGCGGCACCCCGCTCCAGGTGGAGAACGCGGCGGAGATCGCCATGGAGCACAACCTGGGCCTCACCTGCGACCCCATTGGCGGGCTGGTGCAGGTGCCCTGCATCGAGCGCAACGCCATGGCCTCCGTGAAGGCCATCAACGCCACGCGCATGGCCCTCTCTGGCGACGGGCGGCACTTCGTCAGCCTGGACAAGGTCATCCGGACGATGCGCGACACCGGCCGCGACATGAAGGACAAGTACAAGGAGACGTCGCGAGGAGGGCTGGCCGCCAACGTGCTGGAGGTGACGAACCTGAGCGTGGGCCTCCCAGAGTGCTGAGCCGCCAGCCATCTCCGTCGGAGTCGCTACGCTGTGCGTGGGTTGCGCGGAGCGCCGGACACGCTTTAAGACGCGCGGCAGGAACGCGGCCATCCCAGGCCGCTTCGTGAGGACCCACGCCCCATGCTCAAGAAGATTCTCGCCGGCCTCGCCGCCGTCATCCTGCTGTTCGTCGGCGTCGTCGTCACCCGTCCCGACACGTTCACCTATCAGCGCACCGCGGTGCTCCCCGTGTCCGCGGACATCGCCTTCGCGCTGGTGAATGACTTCCACCGCTGGACCGATTGGTCCCCCTGGGACGGCCTGGACCCCCAGCAGCAGCGCACCTACTCCGGCCCGGAGTCAGGCACCGGCGCGGGCTACGCCTGGGTGGGCAACGACCAGGTCGGTGAGGGCCGGATGACCATCACCGACAGCAAGACCAACGAGCAGGTCACCATCAAGCTGGAGTTCATCAAGCCCTTCGAGTCCACCAACACCACCACCTTCACCTTCAGCGCCGCCGAGGGCGGCACCCAGGTCGTCTGGGCCATGTCCGGCGAGAACAACTTCGTGAGCAAGGCCATGTCCCTGTTCATGGACATGGACGCCATGATTGGGAAGGACTTCGAGAAGGGCCTGGCGACCCTGAAGGACGTCGCCGTGGCCGACGCGAAGAAGCACGCGGAGCCCGTGGCCGCGCCCGCCGTGCCGTGATGCCCGCCTGACGCCGCGAGGTCCGAGCGCGCGGTGGTGGACACTGCCACGCGCGCGAGTGCCGACTCGCCGACGTCCCCCAAAGCCTCGTGGCCCGGGGAGGACGCCACCAGCGTAGACGGCGCCTTCACCTCTCTCGTTGGCGACAGGCCCCCATGAAACTGCGCAAGCCCTCGGCGAAGAGCCGGCCCACCACGCTCAAGAGCGAAAGCCTCGAACCCCACCGCATGCACGCGGAGGGGAAGGTCCTCACCACGGACCAGGGCATTCCCATCTCGGACACGGACAACTCACTGAAGGCCGGCATCCGCGGCCCCACGCTCCTGGAGGACTTCCACTTCCGGGAGAAGGTGATGCGCTTCGACCACGAGCGCATCCCGGAGCGCGCTGTCCACGCGCGCGGCGCGGGCGCCCACGGCTACTTCCAAGTCTACAAGTCGCTGGAGAAGGTCACCCAGGCCCGCTTCCTCACCGACCCGTCGCTGCGCACGCCAGTGTTCGTGCGCTTCTCCACCGTGGGCGGCTCGCGTGGCTCGGCGGACACCGTGCGCGACGTGCGCGGCTTCGCCACCAAGTTCTATACGGAGGAAGGCAACTTCGACCTGGTGGGCAACAACATGCCCGTCTTCTTCATCCAGGATGGCATCAAGTTCCCGGACTTCGTCCACGCCGTCAAACCCGAGCCGCACAACGAAATCCCCCAGGCGTCCTCCGCGCACGACTCGCTCTGGGACTTCGTCTCGCTCGTCCCCGAGACGACGCACATGGTGATGTGGCTGATGTCGGACCGCGCCATTCCGCGCAGCTTCCGGATGATGGAGGGCTTCGGCGTCCACACCTTCCGGCTGGTCAACGCGGCCGGCAAGGCGAACCTCGTCAAGTTCCACTGGAAGCCGCTGCTGGGCAACCACGCGCTCGTGTGGGACGAGGCCCAGAAGCTGTCCGGCAAGGACCCGGACTTCCACCGCCGCGACCTCTGGGAGTCCATTGAGCGCGGTGACTTCCCCGAGTACGAGCTGGGGCTGCAAATCATCCCCGAAGGCGACGAGCTCAAGTACGGCTTCGATTTGCTGGACGCCACCAAGCTGCTCCCCGAGGAGCTGGTGCCGGTCCAGCGCGTGGGCAAGCTGACGCTCAACCGCAACCCAGACAACTTCTTCGCGGAGACGGAGCAGGTCGCCTTCTGCGTGGCCAACATCGTCCCCGGCATCGACTTCACCAATGACCCGCTGATGCAGGCGCGGCTCTTCTCGTACCTGGACACGCAGCTCACGCGGCTGGGCGGCCCCAACTTCGCGGAGCTGCCCATCAACAAGCCGGTGTGCCCCGTCACCAACCACCAGCAGGACGGCTTCGGGCGGCAGACGATTCCCACGTCCCGCGCCAACTACCACCCCAACTCCCTGGGCGGCGGCTGCCCGGTGCTGGCCAACCCCGCCAAGGCCTTCCGCCACTTCCAGGAGCGCGTGGAGGGCCACAAGATTCGCGCGCGCAGCGGCAGCTTCAGCGACCACTTCAGCCAGGCCACCCTCTTCTACAAGAGCCTGTCGAAGCCGGAGCAGGAGCACCTGGTGGCCGCGCTCGAGTTCGAGGTTGGCAAGGTGGAGCGCGTGGAGATTCGCGAGCGCGTGGTGAACCAGATTCTGGTGAACGTGGACCCGGAGCTGGCCGTGCGCGTGGCGCGCGCCGCGGGCGTCACGCCGCCCAAACCCACCAGGCCCCCCAAGCCGCCCAAGGCCACGGGCCAGAAGGCGGCGCCCTCGGTGGAGACGTCCCCGGCGCTGAGCATGGAGCGCTCGCCACATGACTCCATCCGCACGCGCAAGATCGCGGCGCTGGTGTCGGACGGGTTCTCCGGCAAGGAGCTGGACGGCGTGCGAAAGGCGCTGGAGGAGCGGGGCGCCAAGCTGGAGGTGGTGGGCCCCACGCTGAGCCCGGTGACGAGCCAGGAGGGCCGGGAGGAGCGGCCCCTGCGGACCTTCTCCACCGCGTCCTCGGTGATGTACGACGCCGTCTACGTGCCCGCCGGCGAGCGGAGCGTCGCGGCCCTGCGGCGCGCGCCGCTGGCGGTGGACTTCGTGCGCGAGGCCTACGTGCACTGCAAGGCGCTGGCGCTCTCCGCGGACGCCAACGCCCTTTTGGACGCCGCGGGCGTGCGCGACCTGGAGGCGCCGCCGAGCAAGGGCCTGGACGCCACGCGAGGCGTCGTCCGCAGCGCGAAGGCGGAGACGAAGGGCTTCGGCCAGCTCTTCGCCGAGTCCATCGCCCGCCGCCACTGGGAGCGTGAGGCCCCGCCCCCGGCGTAGCTCAGCCG